>PHEG01000344.1 GCA_002842835.1 Alphaproteobacteria bacterium HGW-Alphaproteobacteria-2
CTGGGGCGGCTATGCGCTGCTCGGCATGATCGGCTTGCTGGCGCTCTTCTACCTGCTGCGCGGGCGCATCCGGATCGAGGCCGGGCCTGCTGGCAGGACTATCACCCGCTTTCGCGCCATAGAGCGCTTCGGCCACTGGCTGCTGGCGGCCTCCTTCATCCTTCTGGGCCTCACCGGGCTGGTGGTGCTCTTCGGGCGCACGGCACTCATTCCTCTCTTCGGCAAGGAGGCCTTCGCGCCCATCGCGCTTGCCTCGAAATGGGTGCACAACAACGTCGCCTGGGCCTTCATGGTCGCGTTGGTGCTGGTCGCGGTGATGTGGATCGCGCACAACATTCCCAACCGGCACGATCTGGTGTGGCTGGCCAAGGGTGGCGGTCTGTTCTCGAAGCATTCGCACCCGCCCTCGCGCAAGTTCAACGCGGGCCAGAAGCTGATCTTCTGGTCGGTGATCATCCTCGGCGTGTCTGTTTCGGCCTCGGGGCTGTCGCTGCTGTTTCCCTTCGAGTTGCCGATGTTCGCGAAGACCTTCGAGGTGATCAATGCTACTGGCCTTCCGGCGCTCTTCAGCATGGAGCCGCTGCCGACCGAGCTTGCACCGCACAACGAGATGCAGCTCGCTCAACTCTGGCACGGCATCGTCGCCTTCGCGATGATGGTGATCATCATCGCCCATATCTATATCGGTTCGGTCGGCATGGAGGGCGCCTTCGACGCGATGGGAACGGGCGAGGTCGATCTCAACTGGGCGAAGGAACATCACAACCTCTGGGTCGAGGAAGAGATGGCCAAGGGGCGCATCCAGCGACCGCAGACGGGCGCCGCCCCGGCCGAGTGATGCGCCTGGCCCGGCCAATCGCTGCGGCATTCCTGCTTGCGGCGCTGCCTTCGGGCGGCACCTTGGCGCAGGCGCTTGTGCCCTCGGTGCTGGAGGGGCACGGCGGGCCGGTGATGGCGATAGACGTTCTGCCGGACGGAGAAGAGGTTCTCTCCGGCAGTTTCGACAACTCCGTGGGGCTGTGGGATCTGTCGAACGGCGCCGTGCGCTGGCTCGAAGGCCATGAGGCGGCAGTGAAGGCGATTCTGGCGTTGGGGCCGGGCAGGGCCGCCTCCGGCGGCGACGATTTCGCGGTTCACCTGTGGGACACCCACGCCGGGCGAAGCCTTGCCCGGCTCGAAGGCCACAAGGGACAGGTGGCAGCGCTGGCCGTCTCGCCCGCGGGCGACCTGCTGGCCTCGGCGGGCTGGGATGGCTGGGTCGGCCTATGGTCGCTGCCCGAAGGCGCGCATCTGGGCTTCCTCAAGGGGCATCGCGCCCAGGTTACTGACGTAACCTTCTCGCCCGACGGCGCGTATCTCTACTCCGCTTCCGCCGATGGCACGATCCGCCTCTGGTCTGTCGTCACGCGCAGTGAGGAGCGCGTAATCGTCAACCACGGCTTCGGCGTGACGCGCCTTCGGCTCGGGCCCGGGGCGGAATGGCTCGCCTATGGCGCGGTGGATGGCGGCACGCGGGTGGTCCGCCTCTCCGATGGTGCCGAACTGGCGGACCTCACGCTCGATCGTCGCCCGATCCTCGCGCTGGCGCTGAGCGACGATGCCACGCGCCTCGCGGTGGGCGATGGCGAGGGCCATGTCATGATGGTCGATACCGCGGACTGGTCCATCCTGCAGGACATCCGCGTCGCCGAGCGTGGCCCGGTCTGGGCGCTCGACTTCCTGCCGGGTCACGATGGCTTCTATGCCGGCGGCATGGACGACGCGCTATATCACTGGCCCGAGGACGGTGGCGGGCTGGGCCCGCGCATGGGGCTGGAGGCGCGCGAGTTCCACAAGGCGGCGGGCAGCATGGGCAATGGCGAACGGCAGTTCCGCCGCAAATGTGCCATCTGCCACACGCTTGGCCCCGACAGCGCGCGGCGTGCAGGCCCCACGCTCTACCGCCTATTCGGCCGCCGCGCGGGCAGCGTGCCGGGCTATGGCTATTCCGCGGCACTCGACGGCTCGCCGATCGTCTGGTCGGAGGATACCATCGACCGGCTGTTCGATCTTGGCCCGGATCACTATGTTCCGGGAACCAAGATGCCCATGCAGCGGATCACCCGCGCAGAGGACCGCCGCG
>PHEG01000345.1 GCA_002842835.1 Alphaproteobacteria bacterium HGW-Alphaproteobacteria-2
TGCGCCGCTGACCACAGAGGGGTCGAACTCGCTCTCGCGCCGCGCTATGGCAAGCACCAGATCGGACGGCGCGGCCAGATCGAGCTTCGCCAGCGGCGTCACCGGGTAGTAGGGCCGAACGATCTCGGCCCCGGTCTGCGCCGCCCGCTTGCCCAGCATAACCGCGGAATGCCAGGCACCCGTCTCGGTCAGCATCTCGCCCAGGAGCGCCAGATCGGCGGGAGAGAGTGCATCGGCCAGCGCCTCGAAGAAGAGCCGCGCCAATCGCGCCTCGCCCGCGTGGTGCAACAGAAGCCCCGCCGTGGCGAGGGGCGCACGTGCGAAGGCGGCGCGCCGCCACTCGCCCGGTGGCGGGGTCTTGCCCGCCAGCGCCGGATCGGGGGGCAGGCCGCCACGCTCGGCGGCGAGCTGGCCGTAGAAACTCGTCTGATAGCGCGCACCGAAGGCATAGCCCGCCTGCGCCGCGGCGCGGTCGCCCCGCGCCTCCTCTGCGCGGCCCAGCCAGTAGCCCGCGCGCCCGAGGCTGATCGGGGTTTCCACCGCAGCGCGGAACCGGGTGAAATGTTGCACCGCCAGATCGGGCCGCTTCAGCGGGCCCAGCGCCAGATAGCCCGAGAGCCATTCGAGATCGGCGAAATCCGAACCGGAGACGAGGAAATGCCGCGAAGCGACCTCGTAGGCGCGGGCCGCATCACCCTCGCGCATCACCGCCCGTGCGAGGCGGCGGCGCTGCCCCGCCCAGGCTTCGGGCCGACCCAATGCTGCGGCAGAGGTCGAACGCTCACGCAGCAGCGCCTCGGCATCGGCATCGCGGCCCTTGCGGATGCGCCAGAGGAAGCGCTCGTAGGCGAGGCCCGGGTCGCTTGCCAGTGCTGCGGGCACGGCGGCGATACGCGCATCCACCCCGTCGGCCTGCGCGCGCAAAGCGATGCGCGCCGCCGCCAGCTTGCGCCAGCCCTCGCTCACCCGCCCCTCGGCCCGGCCCGCTGAGGCGGCCTCGCCCTGCCAGAGCATCGCGTCGAGCCGCGCCTCGTGGTGCGACGCCAGCACCTTGCCCCAGCGCTCGAGCAGACGCGCCTCGTCGCCCTCGGCCATGGCAAGCGTGCGCCAGGCGCGCACCGCCTCGGCCTCGGCATCGCCACGCCGCCCGAGCGCCGCGTAGGCGGACGCCAGCCGCACCACGCCCGTTCCGGTTGCGGGCTGGTTGCCGCCGAAGAAGGCCACCACCTGTGCCGGGTCGGCCTCGGCGGGAATTGCCGCCTCTCCCCGGCGGCGTAAAAGCGCGAGCCCCGGCCAGTCGGGTCGCCGGGCGACGAAATCGGCATAGGCGCGCCAGTCCGCTACCCCGTCGCGCAGCCGCTGCCATTCCACGATATCGACCGCCTCGGCGAGCCCGATGCGGCGCGCCTGCGCGGCGGCATCCGCCCAGTTGCCCTTTCGCGCCGCCTCGAGCGCGGCGCGCATCCGCTCGCCCTCTGCCGCGCCGGGCTGTGCCGTCGCGACAACCGGCAAAAGGCAGACAGCCGCCACCAGCATCAGCAGGATGGCACGGGCAGACAGTTCAGTCAGCGGGCGCATCGGGGCTCCTTCGCAATGGCCATGCTATGGACTGTAGGCAAGCTTGCCGGTATTGCAACGCAACCCGGTGCGCACCGCTGCGCCGGGCATCAAACCGCCTGCCGCGCGCGGCCTGCAGACCCGATGGAGCGTGTCATGTTCAAGGGATCCCTTCCTGCACTGGTGACGCCGTTCAGGAACGGCCAGGTGGATTTCGACGCGCTGAAGAAACTTGTCGAGTGGCAGATCGCCGAGGGAAGCCACGGGCTCGTACCCGTCGGCACCACGGGCGAGAGCCCGACGCTCTCGCACGAGGAGCACGAGCAGGTCATAGAGGCGGTGGTCGCCGCCGCAGCGGGCCGGGTGCCGGTGATCGCGGGCGCGGGCAGCAACAACACGACCGAGGCGATCCGCTTCATGCGGCACGCCGAACGGGTGGGTGCCAGCGCCGCGCTGGTCGTCACGCCCTATTACAACAAGCCCACCCAGGCCGGACTGATCGCGCATTTCACCGCGCTGCACGACTGCTGCGACCTGCCGATCATCATCTATAACATTCCCGGCGCATCATCGGCGTGAAGGACGCGACCGGCGATCTGGCGCGGGTCTGTGCCCAGCGGATAACCTGCGGGCCGGATTTCCTGCAGGTCTCGGGCGAGGATGCCACCGCGCACGGCTTCAACGCCCAGGGCGGGCGGGGCTGCATCTCGGTCACCGCGAATGTCGCGCCCCGGCTCTGCGCCGAGATGCAGGAGGCGACTCTGGCGGGCGACTATCCCCGCGCACTCGAATTGCAGGACCGGCTGATGCCGCTGCACCGCGCGATCTTCGTCGAGCCGGGCGTGGCCGGGGCGAAATACGGGCTTTCGGTGCTGGGGCATTGCGCGATGGATGTCCGCCTGCCGCTCTCGCCCCTGCAGGACAGCACGCGCGAGCGGATCAAGGCCGCCATGCGCCATGCGGGGCTGATCAACTGACCGGGCCGCTCCACGACCCGCTGCGCCCCGGCGAGGTGGAGCTGGGCTTCGATCCGGGCGACCGGGCCGACGCGGGGCTCGCCTTCATCGGCCGCATCCGCAGCCCCTGGAGCCCCGGCGACTGCCCGCACAACGTGGCCGAGGCGCGCGAGCGCGACGGCCTGGGGTCGCGGCGGCGCGACATCATCCGCCAGTCGCCGCGCCACGACCCGGGCACGCGCGGCGTCTTCGCCCTGCGCTCGCCGGTGCGGCCGAACCCGGTGGGGCTCTCGCTGGTGCGCATCGTCTCGATCGACGCCGCGGCGGGCGTCGTGGAGATCGACGCGACGGATGCCTTCGACGGCACACCGCTTCTCGACATCAAGCCATGGAAGCCGGGCGCGGACGTTCTGCCAAACGTCTGAGTGTCAGCCCCCCAGGCGGCGGAAGACCAGCGTGCGGCCCGTCTCGTCCGACAGGATCAGCACATCGCCCATCACCTCGGCCAGAGTCATCTCGCCCAAGAGGCTCAGATACCCGGCCTCGGCTGCCAGATCTGGGCAGGCGCGCTTCGTGGCAGCGATGTCGGTCGCCTGAAACCAGGGATAGGGCACGGTCTGCCTGCCGCGGTAGGCATTGCATGGCCCCTGCCCCTCGATCCTGCCCTCGGCGGGAAAGCCCAGCGTGACGCGCGCGGGCGCGGGCAGCCCCGCCATCTCCTCCAGCCGCCAGACAGACCCGGCCCCGGCATAGCCCGAGACCGTCTCGTCGGGGGCGCAGAAGGAGAGGCCGAGGAGAAGCGGCAGTAGGGCGGCACGGGCGGGCATGGCGCAGGTCTCCCATGGCGGGGCGGCGTGGGCAAGGGCGGGCTGTGGGATGGTGAGTAGAGATTGCCGTCAGCGGGCGCCGTACCTCTTCGCCTCGATCGCGGACCAACCTGCGGCATGGGACCGGCGAGCGACTGGACGCGGCGGCCATGGTCGCACAGGATTGGCCACATGATCGAGCACAGCGCTATCGGCATCAGCGCTTCGGGGAAGCTGGTAATTTCGGTCATTGCGGGGGTCGCTGCGTCGCGCATCGCGCGCGAAACCGGGGCGCGCG
>PHEG01000346.1 GCA_002842835.1 Alphaproteobacteria bacterium HGW-Alphaproteobacteria-2
AAGCCTGCCGATCTCCTCCTGGGCAATACCGAGGTAGCGCGCGATGTTTTCCAGGAACTGGCCCGAGCCCGAGGCGCACTGGCTGGTCATCTTGTAGGTCAGCACCTTGCCGCGCTCGTCGGTCAGGATCGCGCGGCCATGCAGCGCCCCGCAGTCGAGCACCGCGCGCGTCTCAGGGTCGAGATGGACGGCACCGCGGGCATGCGTCGTCATGGTATAGAAGTGCCCGGTGTGGAACGGGATTGCCTCGCCCTCGCCGGTGGTGGCGCAATAGTCAACGTCGCTGCGCGTCAGACCCGCGTCTTCCAGCGCCTCGTCATAGGCCGCTCCCGCCAGCTCGAACGGGTCACGGTTGCGGATCCGCACGATCGCGCGTGAGAGCCATTCGGGTTCGCCCGCCTCCTGCCGGAAGACGGCGACCTTGATCGCCGAGGTGCCGACGTCGATGCCTGCCGAGATGGTCATGCCAGTTCTCCCTCCATGTCGCCACTGCTGCCGCCCTCGGGCAGCACGTCGGCGGGGGCCGCGATGCCGTGCGCGCTGCGGCGGGCGAATTCCGCCGCCCCGAGCGCGCCGGTGTAGATCGAGTCCGGGTTGATGTTGATCGTCACCTCGCCGTAGTTCTCGGCGACGAGCTTCTTCAGCTCGCGCACCGCGGCCTCGTTCTTGGCCACGCCGCCGGTAAAGGTGAACTCGTTGGCGATGCCGCCCGAGCGCGAGATGATCGACATCGCGCGCAGGATGATGGCGCGGTGCAGCCCGGCGATGATGTCGGTGCGCTTCTCGCCCAGGGCCAGCCGGTCGCGCAACTCGGCCCCGGCGAAGACCGTGCAGGTGGAGTTGATGCGCGCGGGCTTGTCGGACTGCATGGCCATGGGGCCAAGCTCGTGCAGGCCCATGTTCATCTCGTCGGCGATGTAGCCCAGATAACGCCCGCAACCCGCGGCGCAGCGGTCGTTCATCTGGAAGTTCTCGACGATGCCGCTCTCGTCGATCTGGATGCCCTTGGTGTCCTGGCCGCCGATGTCGAGCACGGTGCGGGTGCCGGGATACATCAGATGCGCCCCGAGCCCGTGGCAGAGGATCTCCGAGCGGATGTTCTCCTTCGGGAAGGGCAGCGTGACGCGACCGTAGCCGGTGCCGACCTGGCCGGTCTCCTCCAGATCGATCGCCAGCGCCTCCTCGACCGCGGTGACGACATCGATGCCGCCGACGCCATGCCCCTCGGCCAGGACCCGGTCGAGCGCCCGGCGGAACTTTTCCGACAGATGCCCGGATGGCGGGCGATTCTCGACCGCGATGATCGACTTGTCGTAAACGTTGACGACAAGGTTGTAGGGCACCCTGGCGTCGCGCGCGATATCCTCGGAAATCGCCAGGTAGCGCGAGCCGGCGAGGTCGCGGAAGAAGTCCGACTTGCGCTTGGCGCCGGGGGCGTAGAGTTCCGGCGCCTCGTCGCACAACTGGCGGAATACCTCGGCCACGACCTCGCGCACACCGGCGGCGTCGGCGGCGAACTGCTCGCCCTCGACCTTGCTCAGGCAGGTCTCCTCCAGGTCGCCGAGCTGTTCGAGGAACTGCTCCAGCCGGAAGGCGCGTTCCAGCGCCTCGAGGAAGGCGTCGACCTCGGCCGGTGTCTGGTCACCCGCCGCCAGCTTGCGGCGGAAGAGCGTGAAGCGCCCGTCGATGCGCGCCTCCTCGCTGGCCACGCGGCAGGCGGTGTCGTAGTTCGAGCGCGAGTTCGTGATGCCGCGACCGAGCACGTTGGCATCGTCGTCGAGCAGCACGGCCTTGGTGGTTGTCGATCCGAGATCGATGCCGACATAGGTTCTCATGCCACGGCCTCCTTCCTGCGGGCACCCGAGCGTTTCTGCTCGACCATCTGGAAATAGCTCTCGAGCCGGTTCTTGACGTTGGCCGGAGAGAAGTAGCGCGGGTCCACAAGATCGGTCTCGACGAAGGCGGCGGGCTTGCCGGTCCGCCGCTCGACCTCGCGCATGATCAGAAGCTGGCCCGCCGAGAAGCTGTTGCAGCTCTTGATCGAGTTGATCAGAAGCCCGTCGGCCTCGTATTCCTCGATGTAGTTGCAGAGCATGTCCACGCGCATCGGCAGCGAGCGCATCTTCCAGAACTGTCGGAAGCTGGTGTAGTTGGGCGGCCCCTCGACGACGAGGCGGTAGCGCTGATCCTGCATCGGGCCTTCGGGGGTGACGGGCCCCTCGCCCTTGCGGATGCGCTCTTCCACCTCAGCGCGCAGGAAGCGGTAATATTCGATCGCATCGTCGGTGCCGCGGAAGGCGCCGAAGATGGGACCGATGTAGTAGATGCCGCCGAAATAGGCGTCGATCGGCGATGGCTTGTGTTTCGCGCTTTGCAGCACCGCCACGAGGTCATCCTCGGCGGCGGCCGACTTGCGCAGGTATTCGCGCAGCCTGTCGATGTCGAACTTCACCCCGCTCACTTCCTCGAGCTTGGGGATGACGGTCTCCTTCAGTTGCCTGACCATGTACTGCACCATGTTCGGCGTGATCTTGCCGTCGCCCTGATAGGGGGTGTGCATCATGATGGTCGGGCACTTGTACTGCTCGCGCAGCAGCTCGAACCATTTCAGGAAGGTGAAGCAGCCTGTGTAGGAGAGCAGCAGCACGTTCGGGTCGGGCAGCTTGCGCCCGTTCGGGCCGATGTTGCCCTTGGCCATCATGCCGATGTCGGACTTCACATAGGTACAGACGTCATCGGAATGGCCCTGCTTCTCGGCCTCCAGCACATAGGCGCCCGACTTGCGCCGCAGGCCGGACTGGATGGCGTTCACCTCGGGCAGGTTGTTGAGCAGGTCGAAGCACATCACCAGCTCGTTAAGGTTGCCCGGAACGAAGGTGGAGCACACCTTGCGCCCGGTCTCCGGGGCATCGGCGAGCCGGTCGAAATGGGTCACCATCATCTGCTTTTGCTTGATCATCGAGGCGTCCTTCTCCGCATCGGCGGCGGAAGGACGGGCGGGGGCCGGTCTGGCGGTTGCTTCGGTCATGCGCCGCTCCACAGTTTGATGGCGTCGGAAAAGGTGCCGGCCTGCTCGCGGATGGGCTGCATCTGGCCGGAGTTCTCGGCGTATTTGAAGGCGATGTAGGGCACGCCCGCATCGCGCAGCACGTTCTGGAGCATGGGACGCTCCAGCAGCGCCGGGTCGCAGAAGCTGGGCGCCGCGAAGATCACACCGTCGGCGCCCGAGCGTTTCACTGCCTCGACGAGGTAGCGCCCCTTCTCGGCCTGGTCGGGTTCGTATTTCGACGAGGTGCTCTCCGAGTGGTGGAGGAAGGCCGCGGCGAGATTGGCAAGCGGGTCGCCCGTCTCGGGCACATTCTCGGTCAACCAGCGGGTGACCAGCAGCAGGTCGTCGTCCACCACATAGCAGCCCGAAAGTTCGAGCGACTTGATAAGGTTGAGCGGCGGCTGCTCGCAGAACATGCCCGAGAGCACGACCCGCGAGTTGTCGCGCGGCTTGCGGTCCTCGGCGGCCTCGGCGGCGACGATGTAGCCCGCGAGCATCGCGCTGTGCTCTTCCACCGGCAGCACGAGCCCGGCACGCAGCAGCAGGAAGACCTCGTGCGCAGGGGCCTTCCAGGGGGCCCTGGCGCGCAGTTCGTAGAGTGCACGCACCAGCCTGCGGTTCTCGTTGTAGAGC
>PHEG01000347.1 GCA_002842835.1 Alphaproteobacteria bacterium HGW-Alphaproteobacteria-2
CGCCAGCAGCATCGGCCAGACCGCGCCGGAGAGGTAGTTGCCGCTCGCCGCGATGGCCACCGCGATGCCGCGGCGGCGGTGGAACCAGTGCGAGATGTCTGCGATCAGCGGCCCGAAACAGGCCGCGGTGCCGAAGCCGACCACGAATTGCAGCGCCGAGAGCATGGCGATCGATCCGCTCAGCGCCGCCAGCACGTAGCCCGCCGAGAAGGTGATCGCCGCGCCAATCAGCGCCAGCGTGATGCCGAAGCGGTCCACCCAGCGGCCGATCATCAGGTTGCCCACGGCGAAGCCAGCCATGGTCAGCATGTAGGGGATCGAGGCATCGCCGCGCGCCACGGAGAATTCGGCCTGCACCGCGGGCATGATCACCACGATCGCCCACATGCCCGCGTTGCCCACGGTGGCGATGGCGAGCGTCACCGCTAGGCGCGCCCAGGATCTGCGGCTGTCGAGTATTTCGGCCCCGGTCATGGGCGGCACGTTAGGGCGCGCCATGTGGCTTGTATAGAGCTGCCCGCGCGGACTCAGGCGAGGTGCGCCAGCCGCGTGCCGGGGAAGCGCGCGAGCGCCGCATCCATGGCCGCGCGCTCCATCAGGCAGAAGCCGGTGGAGAGCGCGTCGGCCAGCGCCGCGGAGGGCGCGGTGACCGAGATCTGCCGCCAGCCAGCGGCGGCGGAAAGCCCCGTGCGCGGGTCGAGAATGTGGCCTGCCCGGCCCGCGGCGTCGAAGCTGGTGCCCCCGGGCGCCGAGGTGGCGAGCGCCTGTGCGCGCAGCGTGATCTCCGGGCCGCCGGCGATGCGCACCGGCCAGCCGCCGCCCCCCGGCGCGATGATCTCGCCAGTGTCGATCAGCACCTCGGTCAGTCCCTCGGCGGCGAGCAGGCGCGCCACCCGGTCGGCGATGAAGCCCTGCGCGATGCCGTTGAGCGTCAGTGCCATGCCGGGGCGCGCGAAGGAGATCTCGGCGGGCGAGAATGCGACATGGTTCCAGCCCATGCGGGCGCGCGCGGCGGCCAGCGCCTCGGGGCCGGGTGGCGCGCCTGCCGCATGAGCCTCGGCATGGGTGGCCCAGAGCGGCTGCACGCTCGGGTCGAAGGCGCCGCCCGTGGCATCATGCACCGCACCCGCCAGCGCGAGGCATTCCAGCAGTTCGAAGGGCGGTGCCGCCAGCCTGCCCGCGGCGTTGAGCCGTGCAAGTGCGGAGTACGGGCGGTAGAGGCTGAAGACGTCCTCAAGCCGGTCGATTTCGGCAAAGGCACGGGCAGCAATGGCTCCGGCATCGGGATGTGCCAGTGCGAGCGTGGCGCGCGCCCCCAGGGCATGGCCCTGCCAGCGGGTGAGCGGCGCCGCACGGGCGCCGCGCGGTACGAGTGCCGCAGCGGCGGTGATGGCAAGGAAGCGACGGCGGGAGGGCTGCGGCATGGTGCGCCTCACTGGCTGAGCGTGGAGGCAGGGGGCAGGAAATTGCCCTCGGCATCGGTGGCGAACTCGACCGGAGCCAGCACCTCGGTATCGGGGATCTCGCCCAGCGCCAGAACCTGCCCGCCATGTTCGGCGGCCCAGGCATCGGCGGCGGCGCGATCCGAGAAGGGGATGAGTTCCGGCGCCCCCATGCCGCCCTGCGTGCGGGAGCCCACCACGAAATGCGCGTCTTGCGCCGCGATCCAGTTTGCGGCGCCCGGGTTCTCCCAGCTTGGTGCGGCGGCCATGTCGCTGACGTAGATGGCGGCGATGGCATGGCTCTGCTCGGGCATCCGCTGATAGGCCACGGCATCGCGCACCTGGGAGAAGAAGAGCGGGTCGGGCAGCCCGGCGAGATGCACTTGCGCCTTGGGGCCGGGGTGTTCAAGGAGGTTCATCTGGCAGAAGTGCCCGGTCGCCTCGGCGGTCAGAGTCACCGGCTCGGGAGCCTGCGCGACGTCTTCCTTGCACCCGACGAGGAGGATGAGCGCCGCGAGGGCGACAAGGGCGAGGGGGCGGGTCATGGTATCACCTTGCGGAAGGCGGCGATGGCGAGGCCGAAACCCGCGACGGCCCAGAGCGCGAGCGAGGCCAGCGCCTGGCCGGGGGGAATGGTGTTCGCGGCGCCCGCGATACCGGCGGCGGCCGCCGTC
>PHEG01000348.1 GCA_002842835.1 Alphaproteobacteria bacterium HGW-Alphaproteobacteria-2
TCCTCGACGGTGTGAACGGTGGGTCAGACGGGACGGGCGTGCTGCCTTATCTGCCGCTCAACGAACTGCGCCGGGGAGGGAGCAACTGATGAAACGCGCTGGTCTTCTCATCCCCGTCGTGGCCGTGCTTGCCGCTCTCGGGCTTTCCGCGCTCTTCGTGGTGGACGAGCGCGAGAACGCGCTGGTACTCCAGTTCGGTCAGATCAAGGACATCAAGACGGAGCCGGGGCTCGGCTTCAAGCTGCCACTGATCCAGAACGTGGTGCGCTACGACATCCGCATCCAGGGTATCCAGACCGAGCCGCTGGAAATCACGCCGCTTGACGACCGTCGTCTCGTCGTCGATGCCTTCGCACGCTGGCGTATCACCGATGTGCGCCGCTTCCGCGAGGCTCTGGGCGCGGGCAGCATTCCCGCCGCACAATCCCGGATCGAGCGGATCATGAACGCCGCAATCCGCGAGGTGCTGGGTTCGGTGCCTTCGGGGGCTGTTCTCTCCGAGGAGCGTTCGGCGCTCATGGCGCGCATCCGCGACCAGGCACGGCAGGAAGCGCTGGCGCTGGGCGTCGATGTGATCGACGTGCGGCTTACCCGCACCGACCTGCCAGAACAGAACCTGGCCGCCACCTTCGCGCGGATGCGCGCCGAGCGCGAGCGCGAGGCCGCCGACGAGATCGCGCGAGGCAACGAGGCCGCGCAGCGCGTGCGCGCGCTGGCGGACCGCACCGTTGTGGAACTGGTCTCGGAGGCCAACCGCGAGGCCGAGAAGATACGCGGCGAAGCGGATGCGCAGCGAAACGCGATATACGCGGACGCCTTCGGGCGCGATCCGGAGTTCTTCGCCTTCACGCGCTCGCTGACTGCATACGAGCGGGCGTTGAAGGGTGAGAATTCCACGATGGTGATGTCTCCCGACAGCATCTTCTTCGACTACCTGCGCTCGGATCAGGGCCGTGCCGAGACCCCCCGGCTCGAGATCGCGCCGGAACCCGCAGCACGTGCGGGCACCGGTGTCGGTGCCGCGCCCGCCGCCGAGTGATGCTCGCCGATCTGGTGCTGGCGCTCGGCCTCGTGGCCGTCTTCGAGGGGCTGGTCCTTGCGCTGGCCCCTATGCGTTTCGAGGAGGTTCTGGCCTGGCTTGCGCGGCTCGACCCGGCCACGCGGCGGATGCTGGGGCTGGGTTTCGTGGCGTTCGGCGTGGCACTGGTCTGGCTCGCGCGCGGCGTGCTGGCTGGTTGAGGCAGCGGCGGATCGCGCGGTTTTGCGCATCGCGCGCCTGGCGTGGATTGATTTTTGCGGTTCGATGCCGACATTCTTTGCGAGGAACGCCGCCGCGGCGCGGCCAACGGCAAGAGAGGACACTGGCCCCATGAAACAAGCAGTTCCCCAGACCCGCACGGCGACCGCGGCCCGCGCCGGACGGCTTTGCGGATCTCGTGGCGAAGGTCAGCCCGGCGGTGGTCAATATCACGACGACCACAACGGTGGCTGCCGCCCAGCGCCCGACGCCACCGATCGTGCCCGAGGGTTCGCCGCTCGAGGATTTCTTCCGCGACTTCCTTGATCGCCAGCAGCAGGGGCGCCCCCAACAGCGCAACGAACGGCGCAACGCGCTGGGTTCGGGCTTCGTGATCTCCGAGGACGGCTTCATCGTGACCAACAACCACGTCATCGAGGAGGCCGACGAAGTGAACATCGAGTTCCAGTCGGGCGAGAGCTACCGGGCCACGGTGGTCGGCAAGGATCGCAACGTGGACATCGCCCTGCTGAAGATCGATGCGGGCAAGCCGTTGCCTTTCGTCACATTCGGCGACAGCGACGTGATGCGCGTGGGCGACTGGGTTCTGGCCATCGGCAACCCTCTGGGTCAGGGCTTCTCGGCCTCGGCGGGTATCGTCTCGGCGCGCAAACGCGAGCTTTCCGGGCCCTATGACGATTTCATCCAGACCGACGCGGCGATCAACCGCGGCAATTCGGGTGGGCCGCTCTTCAACATCGACGGCCAGGTGATCGGTGTGAACACCGCCATTCTCAGCCCCTCGGGCGGGTCTATCGGCATCGGCTTCTCGATGGTCTCGAACGTGGTGCAGGGCGTGGTGGCGCAACTCAAGGAGTTCGGCGAGACGCGGCGCGGTTGGCTCGGCGTGCGCATCCAGGACGTGACCGAAGACGTGGCCGAGGCGCTGGGGCTTGCCTCGGCGAAGGGCGCGCTCGTCACCGACGTGCCCGACGGCCCGTCGAAGGAAGCCGGCATGCAGGCGGGTGATGTGATCCTGTCCTTCGACGGTCAGGACGTGGGCGACACGCGCGATCTGGTGCGCCGGGTGGGCAACACCGAGGTCGGCAAGGCGGTCCGGGTGGTAGTGTTCCGCGATGGCGGCACTCAGACGCTGCGCGTCACGCTCGGCCGCCGCGAGGATGCGGAGGCGGTGGCCGGCGATGCCGCGCCTGAGGCTGCTCCCGAATCTGTCAGCGGCAGCGTTCTCGGCATCACGCTCTCCACCCTGACCGACGAGCTGCGCCAGCAACTGGGGCTCGACGAAGGTGCCGAGGGGCTCGCGGTAACCGATGTCGATGCGACCAGCGATGCCTACGAGAAGGGCCTGCGCGCGGGCGACCTGATCGCCGAGGCAAACCAGCAATCGGTGGCGAGCGTTGGCGATCTGGAGTCACAGATCGACGCGGCGCGCGATGCCGGGCGCAAGTCGATCCTGCTCCTGGTGCGCCGTGGCGGCGAGCCGCGCTTCATCGCGCTCTCGATCGAGAAGGACGCGGGCTGAGTTGCGCCTCTTCGGCCCCGGCGGGAGGTCGGGGCCGAGGAGGCGGGGCGGATGTCTCGCGCGCTGTGGCGCCGGTCGCTTTCGGGCGTGACCGCCGCGCGGGCCTCGGGCATTGCAAGCCATCAGAACGCCGGGAGCCCCGCATGTTCGTCTCCGTCCTCGATGTCTTCAAGATCGGCATCGGTCCCTCGTCGAGCCACACCATGGGCCCGATGGTGGCCGCCGCGCGCTTCCTCGACCGGCTGCGCGAGAGCCCCTTCACAGCCGCCGCAGTCGGCTGCTCGCTGCACGGCTCGCTTGCCTTCACCGGGAAGGGCCACGCCACCGACCGCGCGGTGATCCTCGGCCTTGCGGGCTTCCGCCCTGCCGATTTTGACGCCGAGGCCGCCGAGGTCGCGCTTGCCCGCATTCGCGCCGAGCATTGCGTGGCCCCGCCGGGCCTGCCGCCGCTCGCCTTCGACCCGGCGGGCGATCTCGTCTTCGACTACGAACGCCCGCTGCCCGGTCACGCCAATGCAATGGTGCTGATGGCCCGCGACGCGCAGGGTGACACGATCCTGCAGGAGACCTCACGCGAGAGTGGCCTTGCCATCGCCGAAATGAAGCGCCGCAACGAACTGGCCGCTCATGACGCCGCCACGCTCGATGCGGGCATCACCGCCATCTGGGACGTGATGCGCCGCTGCATCGACCGCGGTCTCGCCACAGAGGGCACGTTGCCCGGTGGGCTTTCCGTGCGCCGCCGCGCCGCGGCCATCCATGCCCGGCTCAGGGCCGAATCCGGGCTCAACGCCACGCCGCCGCATGTCATCAACGACTGGATCGCGGTCTACGCCATGGCGGTGAACGAGGAGAACGCGGCGGGCGGCCAGGTGGTGACCGCACCGACGAACGGTGCGGCGGGCGTGGTGCCCGCGGTGATCCGCTACTGGCTCGACCATGTGCCGGGGTCGAGTGCCGCGCGCATCCCCGACTTCCTGCTGACGGCCGCCGCCATCGGTGGCATCGTCAAGCACAACGCCTCGATCTCGGGCGCGGAATGCGGCTGCCAGGCCCGCTGGAGCATCACCTGGGCATGACCTGCGACCCGGTCGCGGGCCTCGTTCAGGTGCCCTGCATCGAGCGCAACGGGCTGGGCGCCATCAAGGCGGTCTCGGCGGCGTCACTTGCACTGCGCGGCGACGGCAGCCATTTCATGCCGCTCGACAACTGCATCGAGGCGATGCGCCAGACCGGCCGCGACATGAGCGAGCGCTACAAGGAAACCTCGCTCGGCGGTCTGGCGGTGAACGTGCCGAACTGCTGAGGCCTCACCCCCCCAGCCGCCGCGCCCGCATAGCCAGCAGGCGCAGCCGGAGCGCGTTGAGCTTGATGAAGCCCGCCGCGTCCTTCTGGTCGTAGGCGCCCGCGTCCTCCTCGAAGGTCACATGCGCCTCGGAGTAGAGGCTGTGCTCCGACCAGCGGCCCACCGTGCGCGC
>PHEG01000349.1 GCA_002842835.1 Alphaproteobacteria bacterium HGW-Alphaproteobacteria-2
CTCGCGCGCATGGCGGCTTTCGTCGAGGCCCCAGTGCCCCAGCGCCCCGGCGGCGAGCGTCAGCGCCAGCGCACGCCGTTCCCATTCGGCGTGGAAGACAGGTTCCTCGGGTTCCAGCGGCAGCGCGCCGAAGCACTGCATCCCGCCCATGTCATGCGGGCCGTTCATGCCCCCGCCTCCGCGGCTTCGGGGGCAAGCGGCAGTCCCGTGCCCACCATGCTGTCGCGCGTGACGAGCGCGGCGAGTGCCGCCTCGTCCCATCCTTCGGTGCCCCCGGGCCGCTCCGGCACGACAAGGTAGCGCACTTCGGCAGTCGAATCCCGCACGGTGATCCGGGTCTCCGGCGGCAGCGCAAGCCCGAACTCGGCCAGCACCTCACGCGGCTCGATCACCGCGCGCGAGCGGTAGGCGGGCGATTTGTACCACACGGGGGGCAGGCCCAGCAGGCTCCACGGGTAGCATGAGCAGAGCGTGCACACGACCATGTTGTGCACTCCCGGGCTGTTGAAGACGGCGACGATGTGCTCCCCCTGCCGCCCGGTGTAACCCATCTCCGCCACGGCGGCGGTGGCGTCCGCGTGCAGCCTCTCGGCGAAGGCCGGGTCGGCCCAGGCCCGGGCCACGACCCGCGCGCCGTTGCGCGGGCCCACACGGTGCTCGTAGGTGTCGATGATGCGGTCGAGCGCGGCGGTCTCCACCAGCCCCTTGCGCTCCAGCAGGGTCTCGAGCGCCATCACCCGCGCGGTGAGGTCGTCTAGGGAATTGTCCCCATGGTCCGGGTGATCATGCGGCATCGCGCCCGCTCCTGCGCCATTCGCGGCTCCGTGCCGCGCCGCCCGCAAGCCTGCCGCATCCGCCCGCGCGCGGCAAGCGCCCGCCCGGGTGCAGGGCGGCTGAAGAACAGGGAAGATGCAGGCTGGTGCTGCCGGTGAGGATTGAACTCACGACCTCTCCCTTACCAAGGGAGTGCTCTACCACTGAGCTACGGCAGCGGCTGCGGCCGCGCAGGCGCGCCGCGGGTGCGCTCCTTTTAGCGATCCGCCCCTCGAGTGCAAGGAGATTTCCGCCGCCCGCGCGGGGTGTGCGCAGGCACTGGACGGGGGCCCGCCCGTCGCCTAGGAACGGTGCATGGAGAAGGGCAGGAAAACCGGGCCGGAGCCCCCTGCAGCGCCCAAGGCCGCGCGATTGAAGGCCGCGCTCCGTGCGAACCTCGCGCGGCGCAAGGCCCAGGCGAGGGCGCGTGCGGTGGACAACGGCAAAGCCCCGGAACCCGGGCAGGACAAGGAACCGCGCTGAGCCATGGATCGCATCCGCATTACCGGCGGCGCGCCGCTCTCGGGGCAGATCCCCATTGCCGGGGCCAAGAACGCCTGCCTCGCGCTCATGCCCGCGACGCTGCTCAGCGACGCGCCGCTGACGCTGACCAATGCTCCACGGCTTTCCGATATCCGCACCATGGGCACACTGCTGCAATCGCTTGGCGCCGAGGTAAGCGCGCTGCAGGGCCCCTGCTGGCGCGCTACGGGCGGGCCGAGGTCTCGCTGCCCGGGGGCTGTGCGATCGGGGCGCGGCCGGTCGATCTGCACCTCTCCGCACTCGAGGCGCTGGGCGCCGAGATGGAGCTGCGCGACGGCTATGTGCACGCGGCCGCACCGCACGGGCTGCGAGGCGCACGCATCGCCTTCCCGATCGTCTCGGTCGGCGCGACGGAGAATGCGCTGATGGCCGCCAGCCTGGCACGGGGCACCACGGTGATAGAGAATGCCGCACGCGAGCCCGAGATCGCCGATCTGGCGCGCTGCCTCAACGCGATGGGCGCGCGCATCGAGGGGGCCGGAACATCCGAGATCACCGTGGAGGGAGTCTCGGCACTGCACGGCGCCACCCATGACGTGATCCCCGATCGCATCGAGTTGGGCACCTACATGCTCGCGCCCGCCATCGCCGGGGGCAGCGTGGAGTGCCTCGGCGGACGGCGCGGGATGGTGGGCGCTTTCGCCGACAAGCTGGAAGGGGCGGGGCTCGCCGTGGAGGACACACCGGGCGGGCTGCGCGTGACGCGCGGCGCCGGGCGGGTGCGCGCTGTCGATGTGGTGACCAAGCCCTTCCCCGGCTTTCCGACCGACCTTCAGGCGCAGTTCATGGCGCTGATGTGCACCGCCGAGGGGGTGAGCGTGCTGGAAGAGACAATTTTCGAGAACCGCTTCATGCACGCGCCGGAACTCATGCGCATGGGCGCACGGATCGAGGTGCATGGCGGCACGGCGCGGGTGACAGGCGTGGAGCGGCTGAAGGGCGCGCCGGTGATGGCGACCGACCTGCGCGCGAGCGTTCGAGAGGCTCGGGGAATGAGCGGCGATGCGCGCTTCGAGGATGCCGCCGAGGCGCCGCTCAGGCTGCTTGTGCAGGACGCCGAGGATCTGCAGGTGCTTTCGGCGCTGGTGCAGGATGCCGTCTTCCCCGCCACGGAGATGCGCTGGCAACCGCGGGCGCGGCGCTTTGTGCTCCTCATCAACCGGTTCCGCTGGGAAGACCATGCCCGATCCGAGGCCCGCGCCCGCCCGCCGGAGCGGGTACAGGCGCTTCTGGTGATCGACGACGTGCAGAAGGTGACGAGCCAGGGGCTGCCCCGACGGCCCGGCGATCTGGTGCTCTCGCTGCTCGCGCTCTCGTTCGAGCCGGGCGCGGAAGGCGCCGGGCGGCTGACCCTGACGCTGGCAGGCGACGGGGCCATCGCGCTCGACGTGGAATGCCTCTCGGTCAGCCTGCGCGACGTGACACGGCCCTACCGCGCGCCTTCGGGCAAGGTGCCCGGGCACGGCTGAGCGCGCTGCGCCTGCGCGATTCAGTTCGCCGCGAAACAGTAGAGCAGCCCGTCGCCACCGGTGCCGCGCAGCGCCTCGAGGCTGCACCCGCGCGAGGGATGCGAGGAATTCCACGACTTCGCGGCGTCCGAATCGTTCAGCCCGATCCGGTCGTGGTGCCCGACCATGGCCGAGCCCTCGCCGCCGTTCGTCCAGTCGTTGCAGGTCTGTTCGGCGGCCGTGCCGTCGGGCAGCGAGCCGGTGAGGATGTCGTGGCGGTTCGGCGTGTCGCCGCGGCCGTTGATCTGGGTGCCGCGCTCGTCGAGCCCGGTCACCTTGTTGATCGGGTTGTCCGGCCCGTGCAGGTCTGCCACCGACAGTGCGATGAGTTCGCCCTTCGCGTTGTGCCAGGGGCCCGCACCGATGCGGTCGCGCGCATTCTCGGCGCTGGTCGAGAGATAGGCGCGCCAGGTCTTGCCGGTGGCGCCCGCGGCCTCGGCCAGGGCGGTGAAAAGCGACGGGAACGAGAAAGCGGCGCATGGAGTCCTCCCTTTGCGAACCGTGTTCAGGTTAGCAGGCCCGACGCAGCGCTCCGGTCACGAAGTCGTGCGCGCGCGTTAGCCACGGGTCTTCGCGCGGCCGAAGTCGGGCGCGTCGGTGTCCTGTCCGGCCTCGATGATGCCGCGGCGGATGGCGCGGGTACGGGTGAAATACTCGTGCAGCATCTCGCCGTCGCCCATGCGGATGGCGCGTTGCAGCACGAAGAGTTCCTCGGTGAAGCGCCCGAGGATGTCGAGAGTGGCGTCGCGGTTGTGCAGGAACACGTCGCGCCACATCGTGGGGTCGGAGGCCGCAATGCGGGTGAAGTCGCGAAAGCCCGCGGCGGAGTATTTCACCACCTCGCTCTCGGTCACCCGGCGCAGGTGGTCGGCCACGCCCACCATCGTGTAGGCGATCAGGTGCGGTGTGTGACTCGTGACCGCCAGCACGAGGTCGTGGTGGTCGGCGTCCATGCTCTCGACATTCGCGCCCATCCCCTGCCACAGCGCGGTGTAGCGCCCGATCACCGCCCCGGGCGTGCCCGGCAGTGGGGTGAGCAGGCAGAAGCGGTTGTCGAAAAGCTCGGCAAAACCCGAGCGCGGGCCGGAATGCTCGGTGCCCGCCAGCGGGTGGGCGGGCAGGAAATGCACGCCCTCGGGGATATGCGGGGCGACGGCGGCGATCACCGCGCGCTTGACCGAGCCGACGTCCGAGACGGTGGCGCCGGGTGCGAGATGCGGCGCGATCTCTTCCGCCACCGCGCCCATGGCACCGACCGGCACGCAGAGCACGACGAGGTCGGCGCCTGCTGCCGCCTCGGCGGCGCTCTCGCAGATGCGGTCACAAAGCCCGATCTCGGTGGCCACGGCGCGCGTCTCAGCCGAGCGCGCGGTGCCAACGACCTCGCCCACAAGCCCCGCGCGGCGCATCGCCAGCGCCATCGAGCCCGCGATGAGCCCGAGCCCGATCAGCGCCACCCGCTCGTAGAGTTGCGTCATCCCTGCTCCTCCCGGAAGGCGCGCAGCGCCGCCACGACCCGCTCGCAGGCCGGGCCGTCGCCCACGGTGATGCGCAGGCCAGCGGGCAGGCCGTAATTCGCCACCCGGCGCACAAGGATGCCTGCGGCGCGCAGTGCGGCATCCGCCGCCGCCGCCTCCCCCGCGTCGGCGAAGCGGGCGAGCACGAAATTCGCGTGACTCTCGTCGGAGGGGATGCCGAGTACGGCGAGTTCCCCGGCCAGCCATTGCCGCCAGCGGATGTTCTCGGTCTGGCAGTGCTCTACCCATGCCCGGTCGCGCACGGCCGCCTCGGCTGTGGCGAGCGCGGGAGTGGAGAGGTTAAAGGGCCCGCGGATGCGGTTGAGCACATCGATCACCCCCCGCGGGCCGTAACCCCAGCCCACGCGCAGCGCGCCGAGCCCATAGATCTTCGAGAAGGTGCGCGTCATCACCACATTCTCGCGCGCGTCCACCAGCGCGGCAGCAGACACCCCCCGGGTAAACCTTCGGCCAGCCGCGCCACCTCGCCCGAGCCAATCATCGTGCCGGTCGGATTGTTGGGGTTGGCGATGAACACGAGCCGGGTGCGCACGGTGCAGGATGCGAGGATCGCATCCACATCCGTCACCCGCGAGCGCTCGGGCACCTCGACGGGCGTCGCCCCGGCGGCGAGCGCCGAGATGCGGTACATGGCAAAGCCGTGCTCGGTGTGGATCACCTCGTCCCCCGGCCCGACATAGGCCTGGCAGAGGAAGGTGATGATCTCGTCCGAACCGGCACCGCAGATGATCCGCGCCGGGTCGAGCCCGTGCCCCTCGGCGATGGCGGCGCGCAGCGCGGCATGGTCCGACGACGGATAGCGGTGCAGGCTGTCGGCGGCGGCGGCATAGGCCGCGCGGGCGGCGGGCCCTGGCCCCAGCGGGTTCTCGTTCGACGACAGCTTCAGCGGCGCGGCCACGCCCGGCAGATGCGCCTCGCCGCCCACATAGAGCGCGATCTGCAGGATACCGGGCTGCGGCGCGGGCATGGACATTGCAAAAACCCCTTCTGGCCCGCGCCTTCTAGCGCTGCCCCGCCGACTTGGCCAGCGCCGCGCTCAGCGGTCGGCAGGCACCCATGCAGGCAGAGGGGTGCCGCCGGTGTAGTGGTTTTCCGCAGGAGTCTCGCGGAAGAGCACGTAGAGATCCACGGGGTCCACGCCCAACTCGGCGCGCAGCACCTCGGCGATGGCGTCGACAAGCGCCTTCTTGCGCTCCGGCTCGCGCCCCGGGCGCAGATCGACTTCGACAAGCGGCAGCCCGTCACCAATCTCGCCAAAGGCTTCGCGCACGGCGACGTAATCGTATTTCGTCTCCTTCGGCGCGAGCGTGCGCAACACGGCGGCCTTCCGCGCAGCCTAGGCGGGAAGGCGCGGGCACGCAATGCACCGCGATTGCCCGGGCCGGGCGGCGGGGGCAGGAAGGGGGAGGACCGCTTTCTGAAACCGGCAGACAGACCGAACCGAAGGCCCCGCCTTCCGACCTGGCAAACGAATTGTTTTCACAATCTTAAGGCATTAAGAAGAATTTCGGGTCTGAATTCGACCCAACGCACGTCATTTGCGGGCGTGGTGGAACGGTAGACACAAGCGACTTAAAATCGCTAGAGCCAAGCTCGTGCGGGTTCGATTCCCGCCGCCCGCACCAACCCGCTGAAACCAGGCCAATGGCCCAGGCCCAGTTGGACTCAAAGCCCAGCTTCCCGCGGCAGATCACCCGACCGGCTAGAGAAGCGTTACTGCACTTGGCTCGGTACAGGAGCCGATCTGGACCGAGTTGCCTCGCACAAGCTCATCCGCCGCGGCCTGCGCGGCGTGAAACTCTTCATCTCCGATGCCCATGAGGACCTCAAGGCAGCCGTCACCAAGGTTCTCTCGGCGACATGGCAGCGCTGCCGGGTGGGGCCGTTGAAGAACCCGTTCGTAGTCAGGCGGGGCGAACGACAGGCAAACGAAGGCGCCGCGCGATCGGGAGTGGAAGAAGCGGCCGTGCTTCACCGGCTTGCCGGGTCGCAGCACCTTGCCGCGCGGACATTTCACGATGTCATGCTTGGCGTCGTAGCGGAATCGACGCAACGGTACCGGGCTGCGGATCGGCTCGGCCTTGGTCGGGATCACGGCGGCGATGTTGCGGTCCTCGAGCCCGCCGAAGATCTTTCCGTAGGCGTAGCCGGCGTCTGCCGTCACCGTCGCGATCGGCGCACCGGTCATCGTCGCCGCGGCGTCCAGACGCGCCAGCATCGGCTCGCCCTCGTTCACCTCGCCGGTCGTGACCTCGACGTCCAGCACCACGCCGAGCTCGTCATCGACGACGCTGTGCTGCTTGTAGCTCGGCTCGAGCCGGCGATTGCGGCACGACGTCGCCATCGTGGCGTCGGGATCGGTCAGGCAGACCTTCTTGAACTTGCCGGTCTTCTTGGAGTCCCGCAGCGCCTGGTCCTCTTCGGGACCGGGCGTCTGGTCGCCGTTGGCGACGGCGACGGCGCCGACATGGCGGACGGCGAGGCTCTCCCAAGCCACGTCGGCGCGGATCAGCGAGGCGTCGACGTGAACGATCTCGCCCTTGGCGATGCCGGCGGCGACGCAGGCCTTCACGGTCCGCTCGAAGATGCGCCGGAACCGCTCGGCGCCCCAGCGCTGCCGGATCCGGGTCAGCTACGAATGGTCGGGCAGCCGGTCGTTCAGGCCGAAGCCCGCGAACCAGCGGATGGCGAGGTTCACCTGCGCCTCGCGCATCAGCCGACGGTCATGGACGATGCCGAGGAGAAAGCCGGCCAGCATGAGTCGCACCGCGGCCTCGGGATCGATGGCGGGACGGCCGACCCCAGGCGCGTAAACGTCGGCCACCTCCTCATGCAGCCAGCTCAGCTCGAGAACCCGGTCGATGCGAGCAAGGACGTGATCGTCGGGAACCAGATCGCGCAGCGAGCCGCAGACGAAGAACTCCAGCTGCTCTCGTCCACGCCGCTGCAACATCCGCCGATCCCTCATCGCCGCCAAATATCAGCATAAAATCAGAAGCATAAGAGTTTTTCAACGGCCCCCGGGTTCACTGGATGCGCAACGCCCTGGCCCATGCGCCCGCCAGGCAGCGCGGCGCCGTGGCCGCCATGCTGAAGACGATCTTCGCCCAGAAGAGCAAGGCCGAGGCCGTCGCCCAACGGGACGTGGTCGTCGACGCGCTGCGCGAGAAACAGCCGAAGCTCGCCGCCCTGATGGACGGCTCGCGAGAGGACGTGCTCGCCTACATGGACTGCCCAGGCGAGCACTGGCC
>PHEG01000014.1:0-10634 GCA_002842835.1 Alphaproteobacteria bacterium HGW-Alphaproteobacteria-2
TTCAACCATCGCCGACTGCTCGAGCCGATCGGGAACATCCCGCCCGCCGAGGCCGAGGCAAAGCACTACGCCAAACTGGAGGCCCATGCCGTGGCGGCGCAAGACTCAAAACAACCCGCCTCCGGGAAACCCGGGGCGGTTCAACTCACCTACATCGGCAAATACCGCGACGGCCTGGGGCGCTTCCTGACCGACGGTCGCGTCGAGATCGACAATAACACCGTCGAACGCGCGATCCGCCCCATCGCCCCGAACCGAAAGAACGCCCTCTTCGCAGGCCACGACGCAGGAGCCGAAAACTGGGCCGTCATCGCCTCGTTCATCGAGACCTGCAAGATGAACAACCTCGATCCCCACGCATGGCTGTCAGCCACACTCACCGCTATCGTCCAAGGCCATAAGCAGAGCCACATCAACGATCTGCTTCCATGGAATTACGCCGTCACGGTGTGATTGGGACAGCACTTACGGAAGGTTCGTTGTTATTCGCGTTTCAGGCGGCGACCACGCGCAGGGCGTGCCGCACGCGCGCGGGTGTCAGCATCTGCGCGATATCCGCCGCCTGTTCGCGGATATCGGGTATCGCGGTGATCTCCCAGAAGGCTGCGCGCGTCACGGGCCCGAGGCAGAGAATGCGCGACGCCGGGCGACCGGCGGCGTCGATCAGCCGACAGGCGGCAGACACCTCCACACCCAGGCGCAGCGGGTCGATGCGCGCCTGACCACGCGCCAGCATCCCGGCCAGCAGCGCCGAGGGGTTCTCCAGCGGGTCACGCCGGATGCCGCGGCAATCGATGATACGTTCTACCGCCAGATCGACCGGGGCCGTCTCTCCCGGCGGGAAACATCGCGCTACGGTCTGCCCGTCGGGGCCGCGCGTGCCACCCAGAAACCGCCCCCGCAACAATCGCAATTGCCCCGAGGCAAGCGCCCGCTCGACCCGCTCGGCCTGAACCGGCGGTGTGCGGTGGCGGTGGATATCCCACCAGGCCGCGCCATGGCGGAGATAGCGCTTGCGCTCGGTCTGCGGCAGCGACTGCCAGACGGCGCGCACATGTGGCCGGAACCCGTCCACCACGCTGCGCCAGTCTACGCCGGCGCGGTCGGCCGCCGCGACCTTCGCCCTGAGCCAGCGCATCAGTGACGACACCGGCTTGCCGAACGGGATCTCCGCGCTGTCGATCTGCAGGGGGCGTGCCGCACGATGAACCTGCGGCAGCAGGCCTCGGCGCGAGAGGGCGATGATCTCGCCTTCGTGCCCCGCCTCAAGCAGGCTGGTTACATGGTCGATCATCGTCAGTCCCGAGCCCACGATCAGCACTCTGTCGTCGGAACCGGTCACGACCGCATCCCATGGCCCCGTAACAAGACCCTGCGTGCAGGGGCGCGGCAGAAGATGGCCTGTCGCCAGAACCGCCGCATCGCCGACGAAGCGCCGCCCGTCTTCGAGATGGACGACCACATCCTCTGTGCGCTCTTCAACACGCACCGCTTCGCCCTGCACGCGCTGGAGATTGCGAGCATCCGCGATCAGGCCCTGGAGATAGCGCCCGTAGACCCCGCGGCTGACGAAGCCCTCGTCATCGTCCGGCAGGCCCTGCTGCGCCAGCCAGTCGCAGAAATGCGCAGGCTCGTCGGGGAATGCGCTCATGTTCGCCGCGCGCGAGTTGAGCAGATGCTGCGGGTCCGCCGTGCCATAGGCGATGCCCTGGCCAATCTCGGCGTCCCGTTCGACAAGAATGACATGCGGCGCGCCCGCGCTTTCCCGCCGCAGAAGCTGTGCGGCCAGGATCACGCCGCTCGCACCGCCGCCGATGATAATCACCTGATCGTGTGGCATTGATCCTCCGAATTCCCGTGTCGGTAAAAAGATGCGCCCCTGCCCCGGGAGACTGGGCAAGGGCGCACCGTCCGGACACACGATAATATCTATCATATTTATCGTGATAAAAATTACGTATTTCTGGTCAGTTGGAGAAAATTCTACACGCTTCGGCGCTCCGCTTGGCTGATTCAGGCTATGACCTGCACCTTCTCGTTCCTGCCGTCGCGAATGACGCGGTGCAGGAAATGCCGGTTCAGCTGATCGCCGATGTCGTTGAAATCACAATCCGACCCGGCGCCGATGAAGTCGATTTCCTCGCCGCGGCGCACCAGTTCCAGCGCCTCGACCGGATCAAGCACGCGCGTTCCCGGCGGATTGGAGACCGCGGGGATCACACGGGTCCACTGGCGCGCTTCTGTCGTGCCCGCCTTCTCGATGGCGAGCGCGGCAACCGAGAGCTGATCGTAGGCATTCCCCGCAAACAGGAAGATCGTATCCTCGGGCGCGCCCATCTCGCGCACGAAACGCTTGTAGTTCGGGCTGTCGAGCGGGGGCGCGGGCTGGAAGTGATGGATGCCCTCGGCAAGCTCGGCTCCGACGTTCTCGATGAACTTGCCGTTGGCATCGGCGGCAATGGACAGCGAGGTGATCGGGGTGTCGAAGCCCGCGCGGTAGTATTCCTTCACGATGGATGTGAAGTCGGTAAGAAGCCCCGGGATGAATACGCCGTCGGGATCAGTCCCGAAGATTTCCTCGACCTCGGCACGGTACGAGGGCTGATCGGGGTTGTAGATCACCTCGCGGATCACCTCGCCGCCCTGGCGCTCGATCTCGGCACGGAACGGCTCGACCATCGAGATCACGAAGGGGTTCTGTTGTGCGAGGACCGCGACACGGCGTTCGCCCTTGTTGAGCATGATGCGCGCGCCCACGGGGCCCCATTGCGTGCTCTTTGCCTGAAAGCGCCAGATCAGCCCGTCATGGGGATCTTCGGTCACGGCATTGGCCGCACAGGATACCATCATCACCTTGCCCGCGTCGATCAGCAGCTGTTTCGAGGCCATCGCGATCGGGCTGCCCCAGTATCCGATGATCGCCTCGACACGGTTGACCTCCAACAGTTTCCGCGTCGCGACGACACCCGAGGTCGGCTGGCTTTCCGAATCCTCGATGATCAGTTCGAGACTGCGTCCCCCCAGCAGCCCGCCTGCCTCGTTGATGCGCCGCGCGACGAGGCGGGCGGCCTGTTCCATCTCGGAGCCATAGACCCCGGACGCCCCAGTGAAGGGGATCACAATTCCGATGCGGATCGGTTCGGCGGCATGGGCCGGCCGCACCCAGGGGGCGGCGAGGGCGAGCGTGGCGGCGGCAGTGCCCCGGTGCAGAAGGTGGCGACGGGTTAGCGTGTATTTACGTCCGGTCATGATCTCTCTCCTTGGACAGGCGCTATCAGGCTTGAGTGGCAAGGGTTGCCGGTGCCGCAGCTTCCGGCAAAAGCTCCGGTTCGATCTCGATACGCAGGGCGTCGTTGAACCGGTTGAAGAACCCGCAGAGCGCGATGCGCAGCGTCAGTTCGACGATCTCGGCCTCCGAGAAATGCGTGCGCAACGCCGCAAAGGTGGCATCGCTCACGCGCCGCGCATCGGTCGTGACCTGGGTCGCATACGCGACCACCAGCCGGTCGACCGCATCAAGTTCGGGGTGATCGGCAAAGACGGGCAGGCGCGCGACACCCTCTGCCGACAGTCCTTCGACCTCCAGCACCGGGGCGTGATGGGCAATGCAATAGCTGCAGGCATTGAGCTTGGAGACGGTCACGACCGCAAGTTCCAGATGGCGTCGCCGAAGCGTGGCCTGCGCGCGCAGATCGATCAGCAGCCCCGCAAGGTGGCGCAAGGCCGGTGGAACATGTGCCAGAGCCGCCGCCTGGTTGTGAAAGTGGCCGTAGGCGTGCGCGTACGTCTCGAAGATCTGCGCAAGATCGCGCGGAAGTTCGGACGGGGTGATGGGGCAAACGCGAGACATGAGACCTCCGGTCGGATCAGGATGAGGCGGGGGCGGGGACGGTCGGGAAACTGGCGGCGCTGCGACGGTACTCGCGGCCTAGACCCTGCGGCCGGTAGATCAAGAACAGGATGAGCCCCGCACCGATCAGGATGAGCCGCAGCGCGGCGAGTTGATCGGCGGCGACGAAATCAACGACATCCTTCAGGAAGCGGCTGCCCTCGATCAGCAGCATCACGACCCCCGCACCCACGAGTATGCCCGGGTTCGACCCGCGTCCGCCTGCAATCACCGCCATGAACGCATAGGCGGTGACGATCGGGGTGAACTGGCTGGGGTCGATATAACCGAAATGCCAGGCATGCAGCGCACCACCCAGGGCAAGAAGCGCGCAACCGATCGCGAAGGCCGCGATGCGTACACGCACGACATCCTTGCCCAGCGTCGCGGCCACCACGTCATCGTCTCGAACCGCGCGCATCAATCGCCCGAAGGGTGCACGCGCCAATCGCTCGACCACCAGGTAGGCCAGCGCCAGCGCGATCAGGCACAGGACAAGAAAGCCGACATGCTCGCCCCCTGGACCCGGCAGGCGCAGGGTCGGCGAGGGTATGCCCGGCAACCCCAGCGCGCCGCCGGTCAGCCACGATTCGTTGAGCAAGGTCAGCCGCACCACCTCGCCGAAGCCCAGTGTGACGATAGCGAGATATTCCTCTGCCAGCCGGTGCGACAGCGCCGCCACCGCAGCGCCGCAGGCCGCGGTGATCACCATGGCCCCGAGCAGCGCCAAGGCCGGTCCGGCACCGGCGAGCGAGAGCAGCGCGGCCGCATATGCACCCAAGGCGAAGAAGCCGACGAGCCCGAAATTCACCATGCCGCACAGCCCCCATTGCAGGTTGAGTGCCAGTGCAAGGATGGCCGCGATGGCAACAAGCGTCAGGATGGTGACAAGAAAGGCGATCATCGTCTGATCTCCTCCACGCCCAGGAGGCCGCGGGGCCGGGCCAGCAGCACCAGCGCGATGGCGACAAAGCCGACGACCTGCCGATAGTTGGGCTCGATCACCAGAACCGAAAGTTCTTGCGCCACACCGATCAGCAGCGCCCCCAGGACGGCGCCCCCGGGGCTGCCCAGCCCGCCCAGGATCGCCGCTGCGAAGACCGGAATGATGTAGGCCCAGCCCATCAACGGGTCGATGGCGCGGTCCATCCCGATCAGCACGCCAGACAGCGCGACCAGCGCCGCGGCAAGCACCCATGTCCGGCGCGTCACCCGGTCACGGTCGATCCCGCGCACCGCTGCCAGATCGGGATTGTCGGCCACCGCCCGCATGGCGCGGCCAAGGCGCGTGTGGCGCAGCACCAGCCAGAGCCCCGCCATCGCCGCAACGGTCACAACCGCTGTCGTGACCTGTTCGGGATGGATGCGCAGCCCCGACACACGCCAGGGGCGCTCGGGATCGACATCGAAATTGCGGGCGACATTGCCGAAGGCCAGGCGGCAGATATTCTCCAGGATGAGCGACAGGCCCATCGCGGCCACCAGCAGGGTGATCGCTCCCCGGTCGCGCAGCGGGCGGAAAACGAACCGGTCCGCGGCGAGCATCACCGCCGCCAGGCCGATCGCCGCAAGCACCGCCGCGCCCGGCAGCGGCAGCCCGAGCGGCACATTGACCAGCCAGGCGATATAGGCCCCCAGCGTGATCATGCCGCCAACGGCAAAATTCGGGAATTTCAGGATCGAATAGGTCAGCGTCAGCGCCACCGCGCCCAGGGCCACGACCATGCCGGTCACCAGACCGTTGAGAACAAGTTGCGCGATCATGCCGCTTCACCCAGATAAAGCCGGTGAAGGTTGTGATCGACCAGCAGCCGGTCGGCGGCGGATTGCAGCCGCACCCGCCCGGCGACCAGCACTACCACCTGATCGGATACCGGCAGCGCCGCGGCCACGTTCTGCTCGATCATCAGTATGCTGACCCCTCGGTCGCACACTTCGCGCACCGTCTGCATGGTCTCGGCCACGAGCCGCGGCGAGAGCCCCGCCGAAGGCTCGTCGAGCAACAGAATGCTTGGCCTCGCCAGCAGCGCGCAGGCCATGGCGAGCATCTGCCGCTGCCCGCCGCTCAACCGCCCTGCGGCAAGGGCGCCGCGCACGGCAAGGTCGGGGAACAGCGCCAGTATCTCGTCGCGCTCTCGCGCCGAAGACTGCCGCCCGGGAACGAACTCGGTCGCCAGACGCAGGTTCTCCGCCACGCCGAGATTGCGAAATATGTTGGCCTCCTGCGGCACATAGCCAACGCCCTCCGCCACCCGCCGGACCGCGGGCAAGGCCGTCAGATCACGGCCCTCGAGCCAGATGCTGCCCCCCAGCGGCCGCAGCAGCCCGGCCAGCCCGCGGATCAGTGTCGATTTTCCCGATCCGTTCGGACCGATGATGGTGGTGACCGCACCGCGCCGCGCCGCAATGTCCACGCCCTTGACAATCTCCGTCGCGCCGTAGCCAAGACGTAGTCCGCGCACCTCAAGTGCGGCGTCGCTCACCAACGGATTGCTGGTGACATCACTACTCATGCGGCCCGGCCCAGATAGGCGTCGATGACATCGCGCGTACCCGTCACCTCGGCGAAGCTGCCCGAAGCCAGCACCTGCCCCTCAGCCAGCACCACCACGTGATCGGCCACGTTCTGCACGAAATCCATGTCATGTTCGACAAATGCGACAGTGAGCCCTTCGCGTGCCAGGTCGCGTGTGAGGTCGGCGAGCACGCGGGCAAGCGGCGGGCTCACTCCCGCCGTCGGCTCGTCGAGCACCAGGATACGCGGCGAGACCATCAGCGCGCGCGCGACCTCCAGCAACTTCTTCTGCCCCCCCGAAAGCGCGCCGGCAGGCAGATCGGCCTGACCGACCAGTCCCACGCGCTCCAGCAGGCCATGCGCGCGGGCCGCCACCGCTGCCTCTGCCCGGCGATGTCGGCGCCCACCCGCCAACGCAGCCAGCGGATGTTCGATCGCGCGCCCCTGGCCCGCGAGCAGCAGGTTCTCGAACAGCGTCAGCCCCTCGAGTTCGCGGGCAATCTGGAAGGTGCGCAGCAGACCCAGACGGGCGCGCCGGTGCGGTGGCATCCGCGAGATGTCGGCGCCGTCAAGCCGCACCTCACCGCTGTCAGGTCGCAGGCGGCCGCCGATCACGTCCATCAGCGTGGTCTTGCCCGCGCCGTTGGGTCCGATCACGGCAGTGACACGCCCCGGCTCGAGCCGCAACGAGCAGCGCACGAGCGCCGCGACACCGCCAAAGCTCAGATCAATGTTGCGCGCCTCGAGTGTCGCACCTTTAGAAGAGATCTGGTCATACATCGCGCCGGTCATCCGACGTAGGACCGGTCGCCGGCATCGCGCAGCCACAGGCGCACCAGATGGCGCCGCCGCTCGGGCTCGGGATGATCGACGAAGGCCGTGCGGCTGTGTCCAAGCCCGAGATTGTCGGCAAACTGGATTTGCCCCGGCTCGAGATCGAACTCGAAGAACAGCTCGGGATCATTGAAGATCTCCCGGAGCGCCCCGACGGCCTGCGCCGCCTCGGCATCGAGCGGTTCGCCCCGCATCTCGGCCGCGTTGAAGACCTGATGCAGCCCCAGACGGGCCTGGATGCGCCCCTCCGCTTGCGTGAAGATCGGCGCGGAAAAGGTCTCGGGTTCGCCGGGGGAGACCTCGCGCTGCCGGTCGAACCAGAAGGGCTCGAACAGGCGCGGCAGAACCTCGGGCGCGCGCCGCGACAGTTCCTCATAGGCGGTCTGAAAGCTGATCACCCGGCTGTGACCTCCCGCGCGGGCGCTGGCGAGGCAGAGCAGCGCCACGATCTCGGGCATCGTCTGATTGTAGGCGTTGTCGTTGTGGAACGTCAGGTCGATGTTGGTCTTGTCCGGCCTGATACCCGAACCCGGCGCGGCCGCCGCGCCGGTATCGTGCACGTCATAGATCATCGTGCCGTCAAGCTTTTGCGCCACCGGCCGCGCGACCAGCGAGGCGATCACCCAGTAAAGTGCCTTCGCCTCTTCCCGGTCGATCCCGTCAAGCGGTAGGCGGTCGAGGATGCAAAAGCCAAGACCATCGCGCAGCCGCCAGCGGATTTCGGAGACAACCCTGCGCACACTTTCCAGCGAGTAGTCCTGAGCGACGATCAGCGGTACCGGCAGAGGGTGCCGGCGCAGATGCGCCACAAGCTCCCGAAGCTCCGCGATGCCAGCCGCGTCAAGAGAGACCAGGACATCCTCCTGCGTTACGTCACGCCGACGCCAGCCGGCAGTGGCTGAGGTGACCTCAGGCAGGTCGATCAGGTCGAATGTTCCCATCGCGCGGTCTCCTGTGCGGCAAAACATCTTCAACTCCCCAAATCTCTATCATGCTTGTCGTGAAAATTTGTGCTGAATGGAGGCCGACACTCAGGGTCGATCTTCCATGGCACCCGCAGGGCGCGATGATTTATGCACCTTTCCGCCTTTGGCATTGGGTCCGGCGAAGTCTCGCAATCCGGTACCCGACGCCGATTCTTAACCGCGCCGGGTTTGCCGGAGGCTGGTTTTGGTTGGTTACGCGGCCATGGGTTCAGTTTCCAGAGCGGCGTAGAAGTTCGCCTCGGCTTCGGCTGGCGGTATGTTCCCGATGGGCTCCAGCAGACGGCGGTTGTTGAACCAGTCGACCCATTCCAGCGTGGCGTATTCGACGGCCTCGAAGCTGCGCCAAGGTCCGCGGCGGTGGATTACCTCCGCCTTGAACAACCCGTTGATCGTCTCGGCAAGCGCGGTGTCATAGCTGTCGCCCACGCTGCCGACCAAGGGCTCGATGCCTGCCTCGGCGAGGCGTTCGGTGTATTTGATCGACAGATACTGGCTTCCGCGGTCGCTGTGGTGAACCAGCCCCATGCCCTTGACCGGGCGGCGTTCATGGACAGCCTGTTCGAGCGCATCGAGGACGAACCCGGCATGAGGGGACGTGCTGACACGCCACCCGACGATGCGCCGGGCATAGGCGTCGATGACGAAAGCCACATAGACGAACCCCTTCCAGGTGGCGACATAGGTGAAGTCCGAAACCCACAGCATGTTCGGCGCTGGCACCCGAAATTGGCGGTTCACCTTGTCCAGCGGACACGGCTGCTTCTTGTCGGGGATCGTCGTCTTGTGCGGCTTTCCTCGGATAATGCCCTGAATATCCATGTCCTTCATCAACCTCGCGACCGTGCAGCGGGCAACGTCGAAACCCTCGCGGCGCAGCTGGTGCCAGACCTTGCGCACACCGTAGACGCTCCAGTTCTCCTCGAAGACGCGTCTGATCTCGGGCCGCAACGCCCCGTCCCGGCGCGCACGATCAGACCGCCGGGCCGGATCGGCCCGCTTTGCCAGATTGTCGTAATAGGTGGACGGGGCGATCGGCAGCACGTCGCAGATCGGCTCGACCCCGTGCGCATCCCGGTGCGCATCAATGAAATCCACCATCACTTCGACCGGCGGTCGAGCTCCGCCATCGCAAAATACGCTGACGCCTTCCGCAGGATCTCGTTGGCCTGGCGCAGCTCGCGGTTCTCGCGCTCGAGCGCCTTCATCTTCTCGGCCGTCTCCGTCGACACGCCCGCGCGCCGACCGCTGTCCACCTCGGCCTTCTTGACCCAGTCGTTCAGCGTCTGCGGCGTGCAACCGATCTTTGCCGCTATCGACATGACCGCCTGCCAACGCGACGCATGCTGACACTCATTGTCGAGAACCAGCCGCACGGCCCGTTCGCGCACTTCAGGGGAAAACTTGTTCGTTGTCTTGCTCATGATGCTCCATCCTACTCAAGAGTTGGAGCCTCCGGCAAACCCGGCGCGGTTCACGGATCAACCCGCGCCATAACCTCAGTGAACCGGCCCGCCGCTATGCCTATGCTACGCCGGTGGACATGGCCAAGGAACTGCTGACCCTGCGCGGCGAGTCCACCATGGCCCTTTCGCCCGCGAGCCTCGTGACCCGCGCGCTGCACACCACCTCGGACTTCCCGATCATCCTCGGGGACACCGTGGGCCGGGTGCTGCGCGACGTCTACCAGGCGGCGCCCTCGGGCATCCGCCGCCTCGGCCGCCAGACCACGGCGCGAGACTTCCGCGCAGTGAACAAGATCATGCTGGGCGAGGCGCCGCTGCTGGAGAAGCTCAACGAGCACGGCGAGATCAAGGCCGGCACGATGGCCGAGGCGCGCGAGGCCTACAAGGTCGAGACCTGGGCGCGGAAGATCGGCATCACCCGGCAGGTGCTGGTCAACGACGACCTCGGCGCCTTCGCGGACCTTGCCCGCCGCATGGGCCAGGCCGCGGCCGAGACCGAGGCGCGGATCCTCGTGACCCTCCTCGAGGCGGGCAGCGGCAACGGGCCCACCCTGTCGGACGGCAAGACGCTGTTCCACGCCGATCACGGCAACAAGGCGGGCACCGGCGCGCTGATCTCCGACGCCACGCTGTCCGCAGCCCGGCTGGCGCTACGCACGCAGAAGGGCATCGAGGACCGCACGATCCGCGTGACGCCCCGCAACCTGCTGGTGCCGCCCGCGCTGGAGACCACGGCCGAGAAGTGGCTGGCGACCATCGCCCCAGCCACCGCTGCCGACGTGAACCCGTTCTCGGGAATGCTTTCGCTGGTGGTCGAGCCGCGGCTGTCCTCGGCCACCCGCTGGTACGTCACCGCCGAACCCGGCGAGATCGACGGTCTGGAGTTCGCTTACCTCTCGGGGGCGGAAGGCCCGCAGGTCGAGAGCCGCTCGGGCTGGGACGTGGAC
>PHEG01000014.1:10714-13536 GCA_002842835.1 Alphaproteobacteria bacterium HGW-Alphaproteobacteria-2
GTCCGCATCCAATCCTCGAAAGGGCTCTGAGATGAAGAACTACCTCCAGAACGGCCACGTCATCACCGTAGCCACGCCCGCTGGCGGCATCGCCTCGGGCGACGGGCTGATCGTCGGAAACATCTTCGGCGTCGCTGCCTACTCGGCCGCCGAGGGCGATCCCCTCGAACTGGCGACCACCGGAGTCTACAAGCTCCCCAAAGCCAGCGCCGCGGCCCTGACGCTTGGCGCGCGCGTGGCGTGGGACAACACCGCGAAGCAGGTGAACACGCCGGGCGCTGGGCGTTTCCCCATCGGTGTCGCCGCGGATGCGGCCGGGAACGGCGTCACCAGCGTCGCGGTGCGGCTGGATGGCGTGGCGACAGCCGCTGACTAGCTTCTGGCGAGCATCGCAGACGTGTCGTCCAAGAGGCCCACTTCTGCATGGCGGCCGGCAGCAGCGATGTCGGTCGCCAGCGCACCAAACAAAGCTCGAACACAACCGAGAGCTTCGGCATCATCCATAAGAAGCTTGCGCACTGCACCTTCGTACTGATGACGATCTTGAAAGCCCAGCTTTCGTACAATCGCATCCAGAGCCGGCGTTTCGCGGATAGGATAGCGCGCCACAATCGTGGTCAGATCGCCTGCCTCGAGAACTTCCTGAAAACGCGCGCGTTCTTCCGCGACGACCCCCGGCACGTCGATTGAGATACTGACCGGATCGGCCGCGGCTATCTGTTCCCTGCTGGGTATATGGCGAAAAAACTCCTCTCGAACCAATTTTTCGGCTACCCGCTCACTGAGTCTTTGAATGTGAGCGGCCACCGCCGCAAGCGCCGCCGACTTCGCCTCGGCGAGACAGCTGTTGAAGTCGCTGCCGGTCGTGCTTGCATGTCGCTCCGCGACCCGGCGCTGAACCTCGGGATGGTAGTAAACTCCCTCAGCCGAATAGACGGTGGTAGCGTAAACACCTTGATCTTTTAAGCGGTCGATCTCGCCTTGCGGGCGACGGTCGTTGTCCACAAGCCCGTACACATCGAGCCAATGAAGCTCATTAGCATCACGGATACTTAGGACCGCGCGCTCGACGTCTCGACAGCCGCCTTTCGCGATCACGGACACTTCCGGAAATATCAAGCTGTAAATGGGCTTGTCTAGACTATTCCCCGTCCCTTCTACGAAGAGGATTTTCCGCCGAGCGCCAAGTATATCCTTCGTTAGGTCGTCACTGATGCGCGATTCAGGCGACAGAACGTCGGCATCCCATGCGTTCACCGTCGAGCTGTTGTAGTTGCAGCCACGGATCAGCAGCGTACGCGCATCGGGATTGTCGAGCGGAAGCATTACGTCGTGCGTTGAAACGACGAACGCGCAATCTGGTCGCTTTGCAAACAACAAAGTCAAAAGCGGCGAAATTATGGACCTGTGGAGGTGTCGCTCCGGCTCGTCGATCAGCAGAAGAGTCCCAGGACTGCACGTCAGGACGTTCGCTGCAATCAAAACCGCATTTCGTTCACCGTCCGACAGCTCTGCGATGCTATAGGGCGCACTTCCATTCTTACTCGCAACAACCTGTGCGTTCTCACGGATTGTGATCGCGATAGGGATGTTCGACAGCTTCAGGAACTCGTTGATAATCTTGATTGGCGCATCTTTTTTCCGCAGTTCCTTAGCTAGGTCGAAATTGTCGTCGTCGACTGCGTCAGCAATTTGGCGCGCTCGGACGTTCTCAGCATCAACTAGGTCATATATCGCCATGCTAGATCTGGCAGCGGCGTAGTCGTCCTTCCACCGCGATTCAGGATTCGTGTCATGGCTCCGTGCGTTCCGCTCAGTTTGCATCCGCTCCTGGGGGGACAGTGTAATCGCGTTGGACGCGAACCACGTCTGCCGATGGGCCGTAATCCTCCGAGCGTTCTCATGGTGCGCGCGAAAGAGGCGGTGCATGAGGCTCGACTTCCCCGTGCCGTTGGCTCCGAGCAGAAAGAAGACACCGCCCGCCTCGACAATAAGATCGAGGCTGGTCCCGTCGGTTCGTGGGATCTGCAAACTGAAGGGCACGTTGGACTCTCAAGAAACACACGTCCCACAGATAGTAATCACTTCGGCAATATCACACAAGATGTGGTTGCAAAGTCGGCACACTGTAATGGCCTCCGCACGCCAAGGATTTGAACCTACGACCTTCAGGTTATGAGCCTGACGAGCTACCGGGCTGCTCCACCCCGCGACAATTGGGCCAAAGGAAGGTCCAAAATGTAGAGATCATCGAAAGAGAGACGGATGTTCCTTGCCAGGTTTGGCGGCGACCTACTCTCCCACGTCTTGAGACGCAGTACCATCGGCGCAGCGGCACTTAACGGCCGAGTTCGGGATGGGATCGGGTGTTTTGCTCGCGCTATGACCACCAAACCGGGAAAGGAACATCCTACACGAGACCAAGTCATGCTTTCGACCAGCAGAAGCCTGGCTTCTACCGGATCAAATCAAGCCTATCGGGCAATTAGTACCGGTCAACTGAACGCATTGCTGCGCTTACATCTCCGGCCTATCGACGTGGTGGTCTACCACGGCCCTCAAGGGAGACCTTGTTTTGAGGGGGGCTTCCCGCTTAGATGCCTTCAGCGGTTATCCTGTCCGATCATGGCTACCCTGCACTGCCGTTGGCACGACAACAGGTCCACCAGTGGATCGTTCACCCCGGTCCTCTCGTACTAGGGGCAACTCCTCTCAAGTCTCCAACACCCACGGCAGATAGGGACCGAACTGTCTCACGACGTTCTAAACCCAGCTCACGTACCTCTTTAAATGGCGAACAGCCATACCCTTGGGACCTGCTC
>PHEG01000350.1 GCA_002842835.1 Alphaproteobacteria bacterium HGW-Alphaproteobacteria-2
GAGACGCTGGCCGAGATCGCAGGCGAGAAGGCGGGGATCATCAAGCGCGGTGTGCCTTGCATCGTGGGCCCACAGGAGGAAGCGGCGGCGCGGGTGATCGAGGCGCGCGCGGCGCGGCTGGGTGCGCCACTGCACATCCATGGCCAGCACTGGCATGTGTCCGAAGAACGGGAGCGCATGGTCTTTCAGGATGAGAGCGGACTGCTCGACCTGCCGCTGCCCAATCTGATCGGCGCGCATCAGGTGGCCAATGCGGGGGCGGCGCTTGCCACGCTGCGCGTACTGGGGACCGGCGATGCGGAAGCCGCGGTGAGCCGTGCGGAATGGCCCGCGCGCCTGCAACGGCTGCGGCACGGGCCGCTGGCGGAGGCCGCAGGCAGCGCCGAACTCTGGCTCGACGGGGGGCACAACCCCGCGGCGGGGCTAGCACTGGCCGAGGCGCTGGGCCGACTGCCGCCACGGCCGCTCTGGCTCGTCTGCGGGATGCTCAACACCAAGGACATCGGCGGTTTCCTTGCGCCCCTTGCGGTGCTCGCGGAAGGGCTGGTTGCGGTGTCGATCCCGGGCGAGGCGGCGACGCTGCCCGCTGGAGCCACCGCCGAGGCGGGACGCCGCGCGGGGCTCGCCGCCGCAGAGGAAGCACCCGACGTTGCCGCGGCGGTGGCTCGGCTGGCCGCGCGCGCGCCGGGCGCGCGCATCCTGATCTGCGGCTCGCTCTATCTCGCCGGGCGGGTTCTGCGCGAGAACGGGTGAAAGGCCTCAACCGTGGGCCACGGTCCAAGCCTCGATCAGCCGCTGCTGCAGTCGGCGCGAGCGCACTGCCCAGGGACGCGCGCCCATCGGGCGTTCCTGTCGGGCGGTGTCGATGGCCGCACGGCGTTCGAGATCCGCTCCCAGGATGGCGAAGACGAGCGGGCGGCCCGTGCCGCTGCGTGCATACCCCGCCAGAGCATTGACGAAATGCAGGGTCCCTGTCTTTGCCGTCGCCTCGACCGGATGGTTGGGGATGCGATGCCCGTTGTCGTCGCTGAAGCGGATGGGGCGCATCAGCCTTCTTAGTGGCCCCTCCCAACCGGCAGAAGAGAGTAACCGCGCCAGCGCCAGCGCCGTGATGCGCGAGCCGTCGCCAAGCCCGGAATGATCGACAGGCCGCGCGTCTCGTACCCCGTGCCGGGCACTGGCCCAGCCGGCCATGGTGGCCGCCGAGCCCGCCAGCGAGCGGGCGTCACCCCCCCGTGCGTTGCTGGACGCGAGGCCGAGGACTTCCGCCGTGATGTTGGTGGAGAACTCGAGCATTTCGGCAATCAACACTTCGACCGGTGGGCTGTCGACGCGCGCGAGCACTGTGGCGGCGTCCGCGGCGCGTCCGATTTCCGGCACGGGCAACGCCAGCCCCTCCTCGGCGGCGACCGCGCGGAACACGTCGCCCGCATAGAGCCCGGGCCGCCGCACGGGCAGCCACCGCCCACCGTTCTCGCCCAGGGCCTCGCGCGCTACCGTCCAGGCCTCGGCGCTGCCCTGCGCATCATAGGTGAAGAGCGGCACGCCGCGATCGACCACCGCCATGCGCGCCGCGCCTACGGGAGGGCGCAGTCGGCCCGCGCGCGCATCCATCGTCACGGCGTAACCGTCCCCCCGGCGCTGCCATTCGAAGAAGACGCGGTTGAAGTTGAGGTTGAGCCCCGAGAGCCCCGGGTTGTAGCCCGCCTGTTCGGGTTGTCCGGGGTCGATGACAGGCAGCGCGGGCAAGGCGCTCTCGTCAACGAGGAATCGCCCGGTTATCTGCCTGAGGCCCTGGGCCCGCAGGTCCGCCACCAACCTGGCCAGCGCAAGGGTGTCGAGTGTTGGGTCGCCCCCGCCCTGCAGCACCAGGTCGCCGTTCAGGATGCCGGCCTCCAGTGGTCCGTAGCCCAGCAACCGGGTGGCGAAGCGCCGCGCGGGGCCTAGGGTTTCCAGCGCATAGAGGGCGGTCATCGCTTTCAGCGCGCTTGCAGGGGGCAGCGGCTCTTCGGCAGCGCGCGCTTCGAGTACTTCGCCCGAGTTGGCATCGAGAACCGCGAAGGAAAGAGCGCCGCCGATTTTCGCAGCAGCGATCAGCCGACAGGAGCCAGGCCGCCGGCCAGACCGCAGGCGAGCCCGGCCAGCACGGCCCGGCGCGGCAGGGGGTAGGTGGCAGCGGCCCGCGTCATGAGGCGAGGGTAACGCCGTCCGCGGGTCGCACTCAAGCCTCGCCGCGCCATTCTCCCGCGCTTCTGATCCGGCTCGAGGAGAGATCGACCATCGGCACGTTGAGAAAGCACCAGGCGGGCGCGGTCCGCAGAGCCAGGAGCGGTGCCGCCGCCTCGGGCAGGCGGCGGTGGGCGAATGCGCGCGCCGCCACCGACTGGCGCGCCGGGATCCGCTTGCCAGGGCGCGCCAGCACGCCCACCGGCACCCGGTGCAGAATGTCCTGCCAGCGTTGCCAGCGGTGGAAGCTGGTCAGGTTGTCGGCGCCCATCAGCCAGACGAAACGCACGCCGGGGTAGCGCGCGGCCAGCCTGTCGAGCGTTTCGGCGGTGTAGCGGGTACCGAGCCGAGCCTCGATGCCGGTCACTGTCACGCGCGGGTGCGACATCACCCGCCGAGCACGGGCCAGGCGCCGCGCCATGGGTGCGGGGCCTAGGGGCTTCAGCGGGTTGCCGGGGCTGACGAGCCACCATACGCGATCAAGATGGAAGCGCTTCAGCGCCTCGCGGGTAATATGCGCGTGGCCCGCATGCGCCGGGTCGAAGGAGCCGCCGAGCAGGCCGATGCGCTGGCCGGGCTCTGCATGTGGGAAACCGTGGCGCATCCGAGCCCTCCGAACCGTCTGGCCG
>PHEG01000351.1 GCA_002842835.1 Alphaproteobacteria bacterium HGW-Alphaproteobacteria-2
GTGGATCGCGCCGCGCTTTACCGCCTTCTCATCCGAATCGGCGAAGACGATGTTCGCACCCTTGCCGCCCAGTTCGAGATGCACGCGCTTCAACGTGTCGGCGGCGTTCTTCGAGATCAGGATCCCCGCCCGCGCGGAGCCGGTGAAGGACACCATGTCCACGTCCGGGTGGCATGACAGCCGCGTGCCCACTCCCGCGCCGTCGCCGTTGACGAGGTTGAACACGCCCCTGGGCGTGCCCGCCTCATCCATGATCTCGGCCCAGACGAGCCCGGAGAGCGGTGCGATTTCCGATGGCTTCAGCACCAAGGTGCAGCCCGCGATCAGCGCCGGGATCACCTTCAGCGTGATCTGGTTCATCGGCCAGTTCCAGGGCGTGATCAGCGCGCAGACGCCGGCCGGATCCATCAGGATGCGGTCGTTCGGCGCGTGCGGGCCCAGCGGGCGGGTGAACTGGAAGTCTTCGGCTGCCTTGAGGAAATTGGCGATGTGCCAGCTTCCGGCGCCCACCTGCGAGCCGCGCGCAAAGTCTATGGGCGCGCCCATCTCGAGGCTCATGGCCTGTGCGAGGTCTTCGGCGCGCTTCTCATAGGTGGCGAGTATGCGCCGAACCAGCGCGATGCGTTCGCGCGGGTCGGTGCCGTAGCCCCAGCCCTCGAAGGCGGCCTCCGCGGCGGCCACGGCGGCATCGGTATCGGTCTCGGTGCCCAGCGAGATGGTGGCGCAGACGTCCTCGGTCGAGGGGTCGAACACCTCGAAGTCGCGGGGCGTGGCGGGCGCCACCCAGGCGCCGTCGATGTAGAAGCTGCGCGTGTCGGTCATGGCGTCCTCCGCTGTGGGCGGACGGCGCGTGTCACCGGCCGGTCCGGCCCGCGTCTCGTTTCAATGCGTCCAGGTGGTGCGCCGGCTGGTGGCGAAATTCTCGCCATAGCCCTGCGGTCGGATCACCGGTTTGCGGCGATGCGGTTCTTCCACCACCGCGTCGATGCCGTGCTCGCGCGCGTAGGCGAGTGCCGCCTTGCTGCTGTCGAAGCGCAGGCGCACCTGCTGGTTCGTGTCGGCGGAGCTTGTCCAGCCCATCAGAGGGTCGATGCTGCGCGCCGCCTCGGGGTAGAATTCGAGCACCCAGCGGCGGACATTGGCGGTGCCCGACTGCATGGCGTTGCGGGCCGGTCTGTAGATGCGTGCGCGCATGGGCCATCTCCTGCTGCTGGGCGGGTTATCTCTGATGCCGCAGGTCGGCGCAAGCCCGGCGATGCCGCAGGCGCAGCCGATGCAGCCAGGAGGCGATGGAAGAAACGGTTGCCGACCGGGGCTTGGGAGCGAGGGGTGGGGTGGGTCGTGCCGCCCCGGCCGACAACCGTAGTGCTGCTTGCACGTTTACCCTATTTGCGCGCCGGAAGTTCTGGCAAGCCGAAAAAGCGTATAAGTTGAATCATCACCGATCAAACTCGCGTGAAGGATTAATGCCGTGTTAACCCGGGCGGCACCCGGCCGATGGTGCTTGATTGCGCCGCGCAAGGCTCCATACCAGTGACATGACACAGGATTACCCCCTCACCAGGCCTGCCCCCGCCCCGCGTCGGAAGCTGGAAGGCGGGAGGCGCTTTGCGCTTCGCGCGGACTTCGAGCCGGCGGGCGACCAGCCCACCGCCATCGCGGAACTGGCGGCGGGTGTCGCGGCTGGCGAGCGCGACCAGGTGCTGCTGGGCGCAACCGGCACCGGCAAGACCTTCACCATGGCCAAGGTGATCGAAGAGACCCAGCGCCCCGCGATCATCCTCGCCCCCAACAAGACGCTGGCGGCGCAGCTCTACGGCGAGTTCAAGGGCTTCTTCCCCGAGAACGCGGTCGAGTATTTCGTCAGCTACTACGATTACTACCAGCCCGAGGCCTATGTGCCGCGCCCCGCGCGCTGTTGGAGCGCGACGACGTGATCATCGTGGCGTCGGTGTCGTGCATCTACGGCATCGGCTCGGTCGAGACCTATGGCGCGATGACGCAGGATCTGGAGGTGGGCCGCAGCTACGATCAGCGCCGCGTCATGGCCGATCTGGTGGCGCAGCAGTACCGCCGCAACGACCAGGCCTTCCAGCGCGGCAGCTTCCGGGTGCGCGGCGACGTGCTCGAGGTCTTCCCTGCCCACCTTGAAGACCGCGCCTGGCGTTTCTCCTTCTTCGGCGAGGAGATGGAGAGTATCACCGAGTTCGACCCGCTGACCGGCGCGAAGACCGACAGCTTCGAGCGCATCCGCATCTATGCCAACAGCCATTACGTGACACCGCGTCCGACGATGCAGCAGGCGATCGCGAACATCAAAAAGGAACTGCGCCAGCGCCTCGATCAACTGGTGTCGGAGGGCAAGCTGCTGGAGGCGCAGCGACTCGAGCAGCGCACCACCTTCGACATCGAGATGCTGGAGGCGACCGGCGTGTGCAACGGCATCGAGAACTACTCGCGCTACCTGACGGGGCGCGCACCTGGCGAGCCGCCACCGACGCTGTTCGAATACATCCCCGACAACGCGCTCGTCTTCGCCGACGAGAGCCACGTCAGCGTGCCGCAGATCGGCGGCATGTATCGCGGCGACTACCGGCGCAAGCGCCCGCTGAAGTTCGAGGAATGGGACGCGATGCGCCCGCAATCGGTGTTCGTGAGCGCCACGCCGGGCCCGTGGGAGCTGGAACAGACGGGCGGCGCCTTCATCGAACAGGTGATCCGGCCCACCGGGCTCATCGACCCGCCGGTGGAGATCCGGCCGGTGGCGAGCCAAGTGGACGACCTGCTCGACGAGCTGCGCGGCGTGGCGCAGGCGGGATTGCGCACCCTGGTCACGACGCTGACCAAACGCATGGCCGAGGACCTGACCGAATACCTGCACGAGCAGGGCATCCGCGTGCGCTACATGCATTCCGACATCGACACGATCGAGCGCATCGAGATCCTGCGCGACCTGCGGCTGGGGGCCTTCGACGTGCTGGTGGGCATCAACCTGCTGCGCGAGGGGCTCGATATTCCCGAATGCGGGCTGGTGGCCATTCTCGACGCCGACAAGGAGGGGTTCCTGCGCTCGGAAACCTCGCTGATCCAGACCATCGGCCGGGCGGCGCGCAATGCCGAGGGGCGCGTGATCATGTATGCCGACCGGGTGACCGGCAGCATGCGGCGCGCCATCGACGAGACCGACCGGCGGCGGGCCAAGCAGATCGCCTACAACGAGGAACACGGCATCACCCCCGCGACGATCCGCAAGAATGTCGAGGATATCCTGGCGGGGCTCTACCAGGGCGACGTGGACATGGCGCGCGTCACCGCGAAGGTCGAGAAGCCGCTGGTGGGCGCCAACCTCGCCGCGCATCTCGACGGGCTGAAGGCGGCGATGCTGAAGGCCGCCGAGAACCTCGAATTCGAGGTGGAGGCGGCTGGAGAGGCTGCGGTCGGCCCGCGCGGGCGCTCCAAGGCGGGGCGTCCGGGGCAACGGGGCGGGAAGGTGAAGCGGCGGGGGCGGTAATGATTGGGCTTTCAGAATGGTGAACCCACCGAGAAAACACCATTTTGTTCAAGCTGAACATTTAAGGCAGTTTACCGATGATGATGGCCTTCTATCTGTATATGGTAAAGATGGCAGTCGTTTTAGAGACAGGCCGCAAGGCATATTCAAGAAGAAAGACTTGAACTCCTTCAAGTTAGAGGGAGAACTTGATACCAGTTTTGAGGGTATCGCTACAGATATCGAAAACGAATGTTGGCCAAAGATGAGGCGTATTATTGAGAAAGAAGAAGTGCGTTCGGATGACATAGTTTATATTGCGAAATACCTGGCATTCTCGCGCCTTCGCAACCCAAATGTTCAGCTTGGGATTGTGGAAATGCACCGACAAAAATTATCGCAAACAGCAAAGCTTTTGGACAGGGCCGGTCATTTTGACGAGTTAGGACCAAACCCAATTGATCCAGAAAAGAGTATATCCGATTTGCTGAAAAATGGAACTTTGATATTCGATATCAATAACTCCGTCTACCTCGATGCAATTTGCACTATGATGAAACAAATTTATGAAATTCTATCTAACGCTTATCATTGGGGCCTGATCAAATCCCAACGCGGGCGGGTAGCGATAGGCGATCACCCGTTGACCTACGTTCATCCGGGAAGGGATCCTGGCGCTTACGGAATGACGCCGGGAGGAGATGACTGCGAAATCGCTTTTCCACTGTCAAGCAATCTGTATTTGTTCGGGAAATGGGAAACGAGAATAGAGAACTTTGTGTCAGAAGACGCGGTAGACGAACTTAACAAACGACAAGCAATCTTTGCGACCCGTCACTTAGCGCACAGGCAAGATCACCGCAGATGGTATTCACTAGTAAGTCGGTATAGAGACTTCGCATTTCAAACCCGAGCCGAGACGCTCGATTTCGGTGAAGGTGCATACCAAATAATTCGGTCGGGAGTATTCCTAAACCTCGACGCAAATCGGACGAAGCTGGCAAATCCACTTACCAAGACCTTTCCAATAGTGCTCCCATAGGGACAGCAAGCGTAGGGTGGGTTTCCAACCCACCATTCCTGCGCCGCCTTTGTTTGGGGGATAGCACCACCCTTCACCCCTTGGTAAATGCAGCCCGGCTGCCGAGCCACCATCGCACCGCCGGGCCCATCCGCATCGGTGGGTTGAAGCACGCCCTGCACCCTTTGCACCTCCCGCGCGGTGCAGGAGGGGGTCGTGATCCGGCGCAAGGCGCGCGATGTCGAACGCTTCGCCGGGATGGACCGGTTCCTGGTCGAGATCGACCGGCGCGGCTATCGGGCGGTCGAAAACTCCGGGCCAGATCGTCACCGTCAGCAACCGCGCCCCACCATCCCCCCGCCAGCACGTAGGCCGGGCTTCAACCCGGCAGCTCCGGCGATGCACCGGCATCAAAGATGGTGCTAACGGTGACACAGCCAGGGCGCATGCCGTGGCGCGGGGCCGGGCTGAAACCCGGCCTACGCGTTCCCCTGTTCGCCGAACTCTCCGTCGAACACGTCGCCTGACCATTCCGGGTCCACCCGACCCAACCTGATATCCCGGTGGATCGACGAGAACGGCCAGTCCGCCGCCCGTTCGACGAGCCCGTGCTTCACCGGGTTGCCCCAGCAATAGGCCACATGCGCCCGGTAATCCGCCTCGTCGCGGATCGTGTGCTCCCAGAATCGCCGCTGCCAGATAGCCGCCTCGCGTTTGTCAGCCCGTAGACCGGGCTTCAGCCCGGCATATCTTCCCGATCTGACGCGCGGAAATTCCTCCGGCGGGGGTGCCGGGCTGAAGCCCGGCCTACGCGCGGCCCGGCGCAGGTGCATCGTGAAGCGGGCCTTGATCGCGCCCCATCGGGTGGAATAGCCGCTGTCCCCGGGCGGCAGGGTCCAGACTGCGTGCAGATGATCGGGCAGGATCACG
>PHEG01000352.1 GCA_002842835.1 Alphaproteobacteria bacterium HGW-Alphaproteobacteria-2
GTGGCGCGACCGGCTGGGCGCGCTCCTGTGGGACGCGCGCCACGCGCTCTTGACGGTGGCGCTGGCGGGCTTCGGGCGCGCGGTGGCCGAGGTGGGGGCGGTGATCATCGTCGGCGGCAACATCAACCATGTCACGCGGGTGATGACGACGACCATCGCGCTGGAAACCTCCAAGGGCAACCTGGAACTGGCGCTGGCGCTGGGGCTTGTGCTGCTGGCGATCGCGCTGGCGGTCAACGCCGCGGTGATGGCGCTGCGCGCCCCCGCCGCGAGGACCGCCCATGCTTGAGCGTTGCCCGCCCAGCGCCCCCAAGGCCGCCGTCGCCGAGCCGCTGCTGGCCGCGCGGGGGCTGGGCTATGCGGCGGGCGGACGGGTGCTGTTGCAGGACATCGGCCTCGGCGTGGCGCCGGGCGAGCGGCTGATGGTGCTGGGGCCGAACGGCGCGGGCAAGAGCCTGCTCCTGCGGTTGCTGCACGGGCTGATCGCGCCCGCCACCGGCGCCGTGCTCTGGCGCGGGCGGGCGCTCGACGCTGCCGCGCGCCGTGCGCAGGCGATGGTGTTCCAGCAGCCGGTGCTGCTGCGCCGCTCGGTGCGTGGCAACCTGCGCTTTGCGCTTGGCGTGCGCGGGCTGGGGCGGCGTGCAGCCGCGGAGCGCACCGAGACGCTGCTGGCCGAGGCGGGGCTCACGGCGCTGGCAAGCCAACCCGCGCGGCGGCTATCGGGCGGCGAACAGCAGCGCCTGGCGCTGGCGCGCGCGCTGGCCACGGATCCGGAAGTCCTGTTCCTCGACGAGCCGACAGCGAGCCTCGATCCCACCGCCACGCACCGCGTGGAAGAGATGGTTCGCGCCGCGAACACGCGCGGCGTGACGATCGTGATGATCACCCACGACGCCGGGCAGGCGCGCCGCCTAGGCACCCGCGCCGTCTTCCTCGACCGCGGGCGGCTGGCCGAGGAGGGGCCCGTGGCGGCTCTGGCTCGGCGCCGATGACCCCCGCTAGGCCACCATCACCCTCAAGGAGATGCCCATGCTTCGCCGTGCCTTTCTCGCCCTTGCCGCCTGTGCCGCACTCGCCGCTCCCCCGCTCGCAGCGCAGGAGCGCTTCATCCTCGTGCAATCCACCACCTCGACCCAGAACTCGGGACTGTTCGAGCACATGCTGCCAAAGTTCACCGAAAAGACGGGCATCGAGGTGCGGGTGGTCGCCGTTGGCACCGGACAGGCGATCAAGAATGCGCAGAACGGCGACGGCGACGTGCTCTTCGTCCATGCCAGGCCGGCAGAGGAAAAATTCGTCGCCGCGGGCCACGGCGTCGAGCGCTTCGACGTCATGTACAACGATTTCGTGGTGGTCGGCCCGGCATCCGACCCGGCGAGCGTGGCGGGCATGTCCGACGCCCCCGCGGCGCTTGCGAAGATCGCCGCCTCCGAGGCGCCCTTCGCCTCGCGCGGCGACGACAGCGGCACCCACAAGGCGGAACTCGCCCTGTGGCAAGCAGCCGGGGTGGACGTGGCGGCGGCCTCGGGCGCCTGGTACCGCGAGACCGGCTCGGGCATGGGTGCCACGCTCAACGCCGCCGTCGGCATGGGCGCCTATGCGCTGACCGACCGTGCCACCTGGATCTCCTTCGGCAACAAGGGCGACTACCGCATCGCGGTGGAGGGCGACCCGGTGCTCTTCAACCAGTATGGCGTGATCCTGGTGAACCCTGCGAAGCACCCGAACGTGAAGGCCGCCGACGGGCAGGCCTTCATCGACTGGCTCATCTCGGACGAGGGCCAGGCGGCGATTGCCGACTACAAGGTGGGCGGCCAGCAACTCTTCTTCCCGAACGCGGCCCGCTGAGCAGTCAGCCCCGGCGGGCGCGCACCAGAACGCGGCCATCGGCCCCGATCAGCAGGAGCGCGCCCGTCGGGTCGAGATCGAAGCGAGCGACTGCGGCGAGTGCGTCGAAGAAGCGTCGCTCCTGCGCCATCAGCGCCTCGCCGCAAGCCATCATCGTCGCGCCGATCAGCCCGAAGGCGATGCCCTCGCCAGTGATCGTGAGCGGGCCGAAATAGCGGTTGCAGCCGCCCCGACCCGCAACCCGGCCCGACCGGTCCACCGCCAGCGTGACGTGGCTGCTATCGATGATGCCGCCGCCGCCGATATCCTCGACGATCCACTCCCCGCCAGCCAGCAACGCTATCGGGGCCCCGCCGCAACCCGCAAGCCGCTCCTCCCCCTGCTCCAGCGTCACGGTATCGGGGTGCGGCATGCCGGTCGCGGCATCTCGGCAGAGCGCGGGCATGATGCGCGCTTCCGGTCGCGCGCCAGGGCAGTTCCTCGGCAGGCACCGCGAGACGGCATTCGGGCAGGTCCACACCGCCGAGGCGGGCGAGCGCCGTGTCGCCCTTCGTCCAGACCCAGGTGTCCGGATCATCCGGCGCCTCGAAGCGGCTGCCCGAGGCCGCCACCACCTGGATCAGCCGGATGCGTCGCCCGTCGGTCTCGATCACCGCGCCGTCGCCCAGATAGCCGAGCAGGATCTCGCGCTCGCCGCAGCGCAGGCGCGAGGCAAAGCCGAGCGGTAGATGACGGGTGAGGGGCAACTGCCCCAGATCGACGGGCCCAGTCCCTTCCGCGACCTCGATCTCCGGGCTGACCCACGAGGCCGGGCCGCCGCCCAGCAGTGCCGCGCGCAGCCTCGCACTCACGCCCGTGGGCAGATCGAGCGCGAAGGGCAGCGGCACCTGCCGCCCGGCAGCCGCCTCGCGGAACTCGGCGACCAGCGTGTCGCCCGCATCACGCGCCTCCACCACGATCACCGCTGCGCCAGGACCACGGCCGGGAGAAGGGCGAGAAGGGCGCAGCCAAGCCGCAAGGGCACAAGGCAAGGGCGGAGCATGGCATTCTCCCTGATCATGGGAAGCGAACTAGCGTGCGTTCCCGCCCGGGCAAGCGCGGCTCAGCGCAGGCGTCGCAGCACCTCGAGCGAGGCATAGCCATCGGGCACCATACCCTGCGCGCGCTGGAAGCCGCGCACCGCTGCGATGGTGTTCGGGCCGATGATCCCGTCCACCCCGCCCGGATCGAAGCCACGTGCCACCAGCCTGCGCTGCATCTCCTCGCGCTCGGCGCGGCTGAGGCTGCGGTCGCCGCGCGGCCAGGAGGCCAGCAGCGGCCCGGCACCGCGGATTCGGTCCGACAGGAGCCCCACGGCGATGACATAGGCATCCGCGGGGTTATAGCGCTCGATCACGTTGAAGTTGCGGTAGATGGCGAAGGCCGCTCCCCGCGCGCCCGCGGGCAGCAGGATGGAGACCTGCCCGTTTTCGGGCAAGGCCCCGCCGCGCGTTGCCCGCACGCCCAGCCGCGCCCATTCGGCGGCGGGCTTCTTCACCCGTTCGCCCGTCAGCGCATAGTCGAACCCGCGCGGCAGCGTGACCTCGACGCCCCAGGGCTGGCCCTTCGTCCAGCCGTGGCGGGCGAGGTAGTTGGCGGTGGAGGCCAGCGCGTCGGCCGGGTCGTCGGCCCAGATGTCGCGCCGCCCGTCGCCGGTGAAATCCTGCGCATAGGCCAGATAGGACGAGGGCATGAACTGCGTGTGCCCCATCGCCCCGGCCCAGGAGCCGGTCATCGCCCCGGGAGAGGTGTCGCCCGCCTGCAGGATCTTCAATGCCGCGATGAGCTCGGCCTCGAAGAACCGCCCCCGCCGCCCGTCATGGGCGAGCGTGGCCAGCGCGGCGATCACCGGCGTCTTGCCGCGATGCGTGCCATAGGCCGACTCGAGCCCCCAGACGGCGACCACCACCTCGGCCTCGACGCCATAGCGCACCTCGATACGCGCCAGCACGTCGCGATGGCGCGCCAGAGCGGCGCGCCCGTTCTCCACCCGAGTGTCGGAGACGGCGCTGTCGAGATATTCCCATATCTGCTTGGTGAACTCGGCCTGGCTGCGGTCGCGGCGGATGGCATCGGCATCGTAGCGCACTCCTGCGAAGGCGCGCTCCAACACATCCGCGCGGATGCCCTGCGCCCGGGCACGGGCCTTGAAACCCTCGATCCATCGCCTGAATGCGCGCTCGTCCACCCCTGCCCCCTCGGCCTGCGCAGGTCGGGTGGAAACCTGCACCAGCCGCTCGCGCGGGCGCAAGGCGCTCTCGGGGGCGCTGGCGCGCGTCACGCCCACATCGGCGCGCGGCGCGGGGCGCGGTGCCGTCTCGGGGGGCGCCGCTGCGGCCAGATGAGCCACCTGCAACACAATCAATCCAAGCCCGAGGGCCGCAATCCGTCCTGCCATCTGCACCTGCTCCGGCCGTGTTCTTTTGTCAGGATTCTAGCGTTTCCGGGCGCGGGCGCATAGATGGCTTCTGTGCCTGCGCGGGCCACCGCCGCTCAGCCCGGGCGGCGGCCCGACTTGCGCTTTAGCTTCTGCGCCTTCTGCCGGTGCTTGCCCAGCTTGCGCCGTGGTCCGCCGCGGGCACTGCGCTGCGGCCCGCGGGGCATCGTCGCACCCGCCACCTCCAGCAATTCCAGGATCAGCCCGCCGGTCACCGGAACCGCCTCGGCGAGGCGCACCAGAACCGGCGTGCCCAGGCCCAGCGTCAGGCCCGAATGTTCTCCCATCAGGGTCTGGCTGTCGCGGTCGTAGTGGAAATACTCGCGCCCTAGCGTCGAGATCGGGATGAAGCCCTCTGCCCCGCTCTCGGCCAGCCGCACGAAGACGCCGAAACGCGCGATCCCGGCGATGCGGCC
>PHEG01000353.1 GCA_002842835.1 Alphaproteobacteria bacterium HGW-Alphaproteobacteria-2
CCGATGCCCTGGCTCGCCCCTGTGATCACCGCAGTGTAGTCGCTCATGCGCCCTCCCCCGGCACCAGAGCCAGCACCCTGAGCGGGCTGCCGGTGCCGTGCCTGATCTTCAGCGGCGGCGCGATGAGGATAGCTCCCGTGGGCGGCAGCTGGTCGAGATTGCTGAGGCACTGCAAGCCATAACGCCCCGCACCGTGCAGTATGTAATGCGCCGGATAGGGCGGCGTGTAATGCGCGCCCTGGCCCGCGTCGGTGCCCACGGTCTCGGTGCCGAAGCCGCGGATGCCGCGCCCCTCGACCAGCAGGCGGATGCCCTCGGGCGTTGGCCCCGGGGAATGCGCGCCATCCTCGCGCATGTTCAGGTAATCGGCCCCCCGCCGCTTCGACCAGTCGGTGCGCATCAGCACCCAGGTGCCCTCGGGGATGCGGCCGTGGGCGGCCTCCCAGGTCTCGATCACCGCCGGGGTCAGCTCGAAATCCTCATCGCGCGCCGCGCCCTCGGAACAGTCGATCACGCAGACCGGCCCGACGAACGCCGCCGGATCGATCTCGTCCACATGGCCGTTCGGCACGTCGCGCCCGCTCACCCAATGCACCGGCGCGTCGAAATGGGTGCCGGTGTGTTCGGACATGGAAATGTTGTGCCATTTCCAGGCGGGCCCGCGATGATCGTAGGCCGAGACTTCCTCCATCCGGAAACGCGCGCATTGCCCGAACTCGGGCGGCAGCACGATGACCGGGAAATCCGGGTCGAGCGTGTGGGTGAGGTCCACCACCCGCACGCCGCCGGTGGCGAGCGCCGTGGCGAGTTGATCGAGCACGCTCATGGTGCTGTGCTCCGCTCGCGACCGTCGCGCCTGCGGAGCCTCTCGGCCTGAGTATTTATGGAACATTGAAGCCAGAGAATATCCGCAGCTTCAATGTTCCCGAAATACTCCGGGGGAGTCCCCGCGCAGGCGGGGACGGGGGCGGAGCCCCCTTTGCTCGGGCCAGAACTCATGCGCCACCCTCCAGCCGTTCGCGTTCGGCCAGCAGCGCGTCGCGCCGCCAGCGCGGCGGCGGCATCTCCTGATGCCATTCGTCATCCACGGGGCCGATCCAGAGCCGCATCACCCTCACGCCACCCGGGCGCATCTCGGCGCGCAGCGCGTGCAGTGCCGAGGCGGCGGCGGCATGGGCGGCGGAAGAGGCGCCATAGGCGGGATCGCCCGCCAGCGCATTGGCGGAGACGAAATTCACCCAGGCCACAGCCGAGCTGGCGCCGTCGCCGCCGCGCGCGCGCATCACCGGGCCGAAGGCCTGCGCCAGGCGCATCAGCCCCAGATAACTCACTTCCATCTCGTCGCGGGCAAAGACCGTGTCGCCGCGCGCGAAGATCCCGCCGGGGCGGATGTGGCGGGCGTTGTTGATCAGGATGTCGGTCTTGCCGCCGATCTCACCCGCAAGCTCGCGCACCGAGGATGTGTCGGTCACGTCGAGCGGCAGCAGGTGCACGCGCTCCATCGCCGCCAGCCGGTCGCGCCCGGGCCAGGCGCGCCAGGCCTCCGACTCGCCCATGAAGACCGTGCTGGCACCGGCGGCCAGCAGCGCCTCGGCCAGCGCCGGCGCCTCGGGCGCGCGGGCATCGGTGATCAGCACCCGGCGGTGCCGGGGGTGGGCGGAAAGCTCGCGCAGTTCGGGGTCGTCTTCCATGTTCTCGCTCGCCTCCCTGGGCCGCGCCATGATGACCCCCTGTCCGGCCCTGTCTAGCCGGCTGATGAGCCGCACCCGCGTGCCGGTCGCGCAATCGCCGTGCAGATGGCAGAGGATCGACACGCCTGCATCGAGCCGCACCATCCCCATGCGCCGGGACATCCTGCCAGCGCAGATCGGTGGAGAGACAGGCGCGGCAGGCATCGCGGGGCGGGTATTGCAGCGCACCGCAGGCGGCGCAGGCTTGCAGCATGAAGCGCCCCTCGGCGGCGGCCAGCGTCAGCCCCAGCGCGGCGCGGCTGCGCAGCATCGGCGGCACATGTGGAACAGGGGTGCGGATCTGCGGGTTCTTCTTGGGCGGCGGTCTCAGCGGCTCGGTCATGCGCCTGCCTCCAGTACCGCCGCCGCCGAGCACAGGCCGCGGTCGTAGTTGATCATCCCGAAGCCCGAGACGAGCGCGCGGCCCGCGCCCTGCACCTGCGTCGGTCCTGCCTGCCCGGTCACCTGCCTTATCGCCTCGACCAGCCCGATGAAGCCCCCCGCCGCGCCCGCCTGCCCGGCGGAGAGCTGCCCGCCATTGGTGTTGTGCGGCAGATCGCCCGCGATGGTCAGGTCGCGCCCGGCGAGGAAAGCCGCCCCTTCGCCCTTGGCGCAGAAGCCGAGGTCCTCGAACTGCATGGCGCAGATCACCGGATAGTCGTCATAGGTCTGCACGAGGTCCATGTCCTGCGGCCCGCGGCCCGCCATGCCCCACAGATCGTCAACATCCATCGCCCAGCCGCCGCGCAACTGAATGGGGTCGTCGGGAAAGGCATTGTGCCGCTCGATGGTGGCCGCGATGCGCGCGAAGGGCAGGTTGCGGCGCAGGGCCTCTTCCTCGCGCATCACGAGGAAGGCCTCGCCGCCGGCGCAGGGCATCACGCAGTCGAACAGTGCGATCGGATCGGCGATGGGGCGCGCGGCGAGGTATTGCTCCAGAGTGAGCGGCGTCTTCATCACCGCGCCGGGGTAGCGCAGCGCATTCGCGCGCTGCGCCACGCAGATATGGCCGAACATCTCGCGCGTGGCACCGTAATCGCGCATGTAGCGGTCCGTCAGCAGGGCGAAATTGGCGTTCGGCCCGCCGTAGCCGTAAGGATATGACGAATCCATCGCGAAGCGGCTGAAGGACGAGAGCAGCCGCCGGAAACTGTCGATATGGTTGGTGTCGCCGGCGACGCAGGCGACGATATCGGCATCGCCCGCCTGCACAGCCCGCGCCGCCCGGCGCAGCGCCACGATGCCCGAGGCCCCGCCCATCGGGATATGGTCGAGCCAGCGCGGGCAAAGCCCGAGGTGCTGCGTCAGCCCCACCGCCGTATCGGGGAAGAGCGTGAAGGAGGCGGCGCAGAACCCGTCGATCTCGCGCGGGCCGAGCCCGGCGGCCTTGAGGCTGCCCGCGAGCGCCTTCGCGATCCACCAATGCGCGGTCTCGATGGAATAGCGCGTGTAGGGGGTGGAAAAGGGCGCGGCCATCACCACGCCCTCGTAGGATGCCCGCGCCATCAGGCCGCCCCCCGCTTCTTCAGCGCGCGCAGGTCATGCGTGGCCGGGTCGTCCACCAGCCGCGCCGCCAGCGCCTTCAACTCGGCGCGCATGATCTTTTGCGTTGCGGTCAACGGCAGCGCTTCGACAAAGGCGATGTAGCCCGGCACCTTGTAATAGGCAATCTTCCCCAGCGCCCATTCGGCGATACCGTGTGCCAGCGCCGGGGTGGCGGTGTCGCGCACCACGAGGCAGGCGAACACTTCGTCGCCGCGGATCGCGTCGTGCACCGCCGCCACGCCCGCCGCCGCCACCGCAGGGTGGCGCATCAGCGCCGATTCCACCTCCACCGCGGCGATGTTCTCGCCCGAGCGGCGGATGACGTTCTTCTTGCGGTCGACGAATTGCAGGTCGCCTGTGGGCAGGCGGCGCACCACATCGCCGGTATGAAACCAGCCGCCTGCCCAGGCATCAGCGGTGGCGGCAGGGTCTTTCAGGTATTCGCTGAAGAAGCCGTGGCGCGGGTCGGGCCCGGCGCGGCGCACCAGC
>PHEG01000354.1 GCA_002842835.1 Alphaproteobacteria bacterium HGW-Alphaproteobacteria-2
CGAGGGCGTGGCCGAAGACCGGCTTGCCACGCTCGCCGCGCCCGCCGGGCTCGATATCGGCGCGATCGGGCCGGAGGAGATCGCGCTCTCGATCCTCGCGCAGGTGGTGGCCGCCCGCCGCGCGGCGCTGGTGGCAGGCGGGCAGGATTGACGCAGGGCGCGCCCGCTCCATACTGCCCCGGCCCGCCATGACAGGAGGACCGGATGCCGCAGCGAACCTTCGCCTTCTTCCCCGAAGCGGCCTTCGGCCCGGCGCTCAATTCGGTGGGCATCGCCCAGGCGGTGGCGGCGTGCGGGCACCGGGCGGTGTTCCTCTCCGATCCCGGCTTTCTGGAGGTCTATCGCGGCTACGGCTTCGAGGCGCATCCGGTGAACCTCTCCGAGCCGATGCCCGCAGAGCAGATGGCGAAGTTCTGGGAGGAGTTCATCAACGGGCATATCCCAAACTTTGCCAAGGCGCCCATCGACCAGATCGACAACTACGTGAAGGATTGCTGGGAGGCGATCGTGGAGAGCGCCAAATGGGCCGAGAAGGACCTGCCCGGCGTGCTGGCGAAGATCGCGCCCGACGTGATCTGCGTGGACAACGTGATCCTGTTTCCGGCGATCAAGCAATTCGGCAAGCCCTGGGTGCGCATCATCTCCTGCTCCGAGAACGAGATCGAGGACGCGGGCATCCCGCCGCATCTCTCGGGGATGGCGGCGGGAGACCATGCCGGGCATGCTGCCTTCCGCGCTCGCTTCAACGCGGTGATCGGGCCCATCCACGCGGATTTCAACGCCTTCCTCGCGCGCTGCGGCGAGGCGCCCTATCCGCTGGGCCAGTTCTTCGAGGCCTCGCCCTTCCTCAACCTGCTGCTCTACCCCGAGCCGGTGAAGTTCGCGCGTGCCGAGCCACTTGAGCCCTCGCGCTTCCAGTATCTCGAGGGCTGCGTGCGCGAGGAGGCGCCCTATCAGGTGCCCGCCTTCGCCGCGAATGCGGACGGGCCGCTCGTCTATGTCTCCTTCGGCTCGCTGGGCGCGGGCGACGTGGACCTCATGAAGCGGCTGATCGCGGCGCTGGGGCGTTCGCGCTTTCGCGTTCTGGTGAACGTGGGGGACTACCGCGAGCAGTATGAAGACATCCCGCCCAACGTGCATGTCGAGAGCTGGTTCCCGCAGCCCTCGGTGATCCCGCAGGCGGATCTGGTGATCCACCATGGCGGCAACAACTCGTTCACCGAATGCCTCTACTTCGGCAGGCCCGCCATCGTGATGCCCTTCGTCTGGGATGGGCACGACAACGCCATGAGGGTGGAGGAGACGGGGCACGGCCACCGCCTGCACCGCTACGATTGGGACGAGGCGGGGCTTCTGCGCCTGATCGAGACGACACTGGCGGACAGTGCCATGGCTGCACGGCTTGCTGCCACATCGGCGCACATGCAGGAGCAAAACGGCCCGCAGAAGGCGGCGCGGCTGCTGGAAGATCTGGCGGAGCGCCACGCATGAGCGGGCTTGCTGTCACGGCGCCGCACATCGCCGACCCGCTTGGCCATGCCGATCTGGCGGACTGGGGGCCGATCCCCACGATGATCGAGGGGCAGTCGCTGACCTCTGGGCGGCTTCTGCACAAGGGGCCCGGAGGGCAGAGCGAATGCGGCATCTGGGTCTGCACGCCCGGGCGCTGGGCCTGCCACGTGACGCGCGACGAGTTCTGCCACTTCCTTGCCGGGCGCTGCACCTATGTGCACGAGTCGGGCGAGGTGATCGAGATCGTGCAGGGCACGGCGGCCTTCTTTCCCGAGGGCTGGCGGGGTGAATGCACGGTGCATGAGACGGTGCGCAAGCTCTACATGATCCGATGAGCGCCTTCGAGGAATGGCGGTCCTGTCATCAGGGTGTGCTGCGCGAGTTGTTCTCTGGCGTGGCGCGGGTGTCGGCGCTCGGCCCGGCGTCACGGGGTAAGGCGGGGGCCGAGACCACGCAGGGCAGGATGGCCGAGGCGCAGGCGCGGCTGACGCGCGCTCAGGTCAGGTTCCAGAGCGCGACCGCCCAGGCTGCCCCCGCTGCCAGCGCGGCCAGCGCGACGCCCGCGCTGCCGCAGTCCTT
>PHEG01000355.1 GCA_002842835.1 Alphaproteobacteria bacterium HGW-Alphaproteobacteria-2
GCTGCGCGCCTATTCGGCGCGCAACCGCTCGGGCTGCATCCGCATCCCGTGGACGGAAAGCCCGAAGGCCAAGCGCGTCGAGGCCCGCTTCCCCGACCCGTCGGCCAACCCCTATCTGGCGTTTGCGGCGCTGCTGATGGCCGGACTCGACGGCATCCGCAAGAAGATCGACCCGGGCGAGGCGATGGACAAGAACCTCTACGACCTGCCGCCCGAGGAGCTGGAAGGCATCCCCACCGTCTGCGGCTCGCTGCGCGAGGCGCTGCAAGCGCTGGAGGCCGACCACGAGTTCCTGCTGGCAGGCGACGTGTTCACCCGCGACCAGATCAAGGGCTATCTCGCGCTCAAGTGGGAAGAGGTCTACGCCTACGAGCACACGCCGCACCCGATCGAATACGCGCTCTACTACAGCTGCTGAGCGCGCGGCACGAGACGCGGACGCCGGGGCCCTGCCCCGGCGTCCTGCATTCCGGGCTCAGGCCGTCTCGACGAAGCGCAGGTAGTCCCGCACCCGGCGCAACGCAGTGCCGAAACGCTGTTCCGCCTCGGCATCCGGCATCGTGGTGGGGACCAGCACGCGGTCGCCGGGCCACCAGTCCGAGGGCGTGACGATGCGTCGGCTGTCGGCAGCCAGCAGCGCATCGATGATGCGCAGGATTTCCTCCACCGACCGGCCCACCTCGCGCGGGTAATCGAGGATCGCACGGATCCGTCCCAGCGGATCGATGATCATCGTGCGCCGCACGGTTTCGGTCTGATCGGCCTGCGGGGCGATCATGCCCAGCAGCCTCGCGACGCTGCCGTCGAGGTCCTGGGCCATGGGAAAGCCGATGGAAACACCATAGATCGCCTGCGCACACCGCGCTCTGCGAACTCGGGTTCCGCGCGGGCGAGACCTGCCAGTTCGGAGGAACAGACGGCGGTGAAGTCGCGCGGGTGGCTGGCGATCACCACCCAGTGGCCGTCGGCCCAGGGCCAGAAACGGATAGGCCCCCGCGTGGTGAGCACCGAGAATTCCGGTATGTAGTCGTAGAGCTGCAAGGGCGCAGCCCCGGCATCCGTGATAGCCATGTGAGGACTCGTGATATGCCCCTCAGGACGATAATCCGGCAGATGTGCTCCCGGTCAGATCGGTGGCCTATGCCCCTCACCCCGTGCACCAAGCCATGTCTGACCTCTCTGGCTCTGCCCGATAGTATGTGCGCCAGCGATTCAACTTACAAGAGTGCGAAGCGGGGCCGGGAATCCAAAAAGTAAACTCACATCTGCGAGATTCCATGGGTCTCACGCAGCACCCGGCGCTGCACCTTGCCGGTGGCGGTCATCGGCAGACTCTCCACAAGCACCACGCTCCGCGGCGCCATGTGCGGCGAGAGCCGGGCGCGGACATGGGCCGGGATGCGCAGCGAGGCAGGCCTCGATCTCGGACGGCCCGATGCGGTAGCCCGAGGAGGTGATCACGTCATCCTCGCGCGCGACGAACCGCAGGAAGCCCTCCTCATCCATCACCCCCAGATCGCCCGTGCGCATCCAGCGACCCGTGAATTTCTCCGCCGTCTTCCGCGGCTGGTTCCAGTAGCACAGGAACATCACCGGGTCGGGCGCGGCGAGCGCGATCTCGCCGGTCTCGCCCGCGGGCAACGGTGCGCCGTCGGGCCCGATCACCGCCACCTCGTGACCGGGCACGGCGCGGCCCATCCAGCCCGGGCGCACCGCCCCCACCGCGGCGCAGGACGAGACGATGATGTTGCCTTCCGTCTGGCCGTAGAACTCGTTGATCGTGACGCCGAAGGCGCTGCGCCCCCAGTCGAGCATGTCTGCCCCCAGCGGCTCGCCGCCCGAGGCCACCGTGCGCGGCGCGAGGCCGCTCGGCGGCGGCGCGGACCGCATCAGCCGCAACGCCGTGGGCGGCAGGAAAAGGTTTCGGACGCCCTCCTGCGCGATCAGCGCGAAGGCCGCCTCGGGGTCGAACTTCGCCGCGCGGTGCGCGATCAGCGGCACGCCCCAGTAGAGACAGGGCAGCGCCATGTCGAGGAGCCCGCCGATCCAGGCCCAGTCGGCAGGCGTCCAACCCGTGTCGCCCGGCTGCGGAAAGCCCTCGTGATGCATCACGAGCCCGGGCAGGTGGCCGATGAGCACCCGGTGGCCATGCAGCACGCCCTTGGGGGCACCGGTCGTCCCGGAGGTGTAGATCATCAGCGCCGGGTCATCCGGGCCGGTGGCCGCGGTCTCGAACCGGTCCGAGGCGCGGGCCGCGAGCGCGGGCCAGTCGCCCGCACCCGCGCCCGGGCCATCGACGCTCAGCACATGGGCGAGCGCGGGCAGCGCGGCGCGGATCGCGGCCAGCTTCTCCACCCCGGCGGCATCGGTGAGCGCAGCCACTGCGCCCGAGTCCGCCAGCCGCACGGCCAGCGCATCGGGCCCGAAGAGCCCGAAGAGCGGCAGCGCCACCGCGCCCAGCTTGTAGATGGCGAGATGGGCCACCATGCATTCGGCCCGCTGCCCCAGCAGAACCGCCACCCGGTCGCCCCGCCCCACGCCAAGGGCGGCCAGCACGTTCGCCAGCCGGTTGGCCTCGGCGCGCAGCGTGCGATAGCGCCATTCGTGCCTCGCTCCGTCCGCCGAAAGCTGGATAATGGCGACCTTCCCCGGGGCATGTTCCGCCCATTCATCGCAGCAGACCGCCGCAATGTTGAACGCCTCGGGTATCTCCCAGCGGAAGTTCCGGCACATCCCGTCCCATGGGGCGAGTTGCAGGGAGAACCGCCGCGGCTTGCTCACTGCGCGAACACCTCGATGTCGGGCAACGCCGTCAGCGGCTCTTCCAGCGCCCGCATAGCCGCGAGCGAGAGCCGGTGGCCGCCGCCGCTGTCGGGGATCAGCGTCACGTTCACCGCCTTGCGCGTGCGCACCACCACCACACGGCCCGGGATCTGCTGCGTCACCAGCGGGGTGCGCAGCCAGAAGCCGCCCTCCGCCACGTTGCCCAGCGAGCCGATCACCCGGCCGAGACTGTCGCCCGTGCTCGCGGGCACGGCGATAGCGGCCGCGATCTCTTCCTCCGTCGTCGAGTCGATCTGCTCTACGCTCTGCGTCTCGCCCTTGCCCGAGCCGGGCAGGCGCGGCTTCATGAAATCGGGCACACGGATGCCGCCCGAGCAGCCCGCCAGCACCAGAACCAGCCCGAGAGACAGTAATCTTGCCTGCATTTTCTTCTCCCTCACGCGCCTGTGTCGCGCGGCTCGAAGGTAAGGCCCCGCGCACCCCTCT
>PHEG01000356.1:0-1413 GCA_002842835.1 Alphaproteobacteria bacterium HGW-Alphaproteobacteria-2
TCTCACCGTCTCCTACGGAACCTTCTCCTGCACACTGGAAGGTTTCGAGGATCCCTTTTCGACCATGCGGCAGATCGCGGAGTATTTCCGCGACCTTGCTGCCGACGACCGTTACTTCGGCTGCGAGCCGCCGGTGCCTGATGCTGCAATGCTTCAGCAGATCGCCGAGCGGTCGCAACGCCGCCGCGTCTCGGCAGAGATGCAGGAGCACGGGCTGGTGCTTCGCGCGGAGCGTGGCGATGCACGCCCGCCGGAGGCCATGACCGAAGTGGCGCGCGCACCCCTGACCGAGGCGGTGCCCGAGGTGCGCCCGGAGCCCGAATCGGCGATGCCGTCGCGCGGCTCCGTGGTACCCATGGCGCGGCCTGGCCTTGCCGCGGTAGGCGGAGACGGGCTCGGTTCGGTCAGCGACAAGCTGCTGAGGCTGCGTGCCGCCGCGGAAGAACCCGGGCAGGCTGCGCCGGATGATATCGAGGCGGCATTCGCGCAAGACGAGACACAGCCCGGAACCGCGGAGGAAGTGGCCGAGGAGGCCGTCGCAACACCGGAGTTTGCAGAGTCTGTGCTGCCGGTCGCCAGTGAGGAGACTGGCGGTGATGCCGTCGGGCAGATGGTGGCCGACGCCGCCGAGGATGCCAAGGACGAGGCAGATTCGGATGCGCTGATAACCCGCGTGACGGAGGCGATCTTCGAGGATGCGCCGCCGGCCGAAGCTTCGTCCGAAGCGGAGGAAGCGGAGCAGAACGTGCCCGAAGCCGCCGACTGGGCGGAGGTCGAAACCGATGTGGCAGAGGTCGCGATGCCGGAGTGGGACTCCGGGCTCCCGACCGAGGCCGTAGAGGGCGCCGAGGCATGGAAAGCCGACGAGGCCCAGACTGCCGAGGCCGAAAATTCTTTGGAGCGCGCCGAGGATGACGCCATCGCCGAAATAGCGGCGGTGTCCGAAGTCGAGGCCGTTTCCGAGCCAGAGGCGGTGTCCGGGGCGGAAGTCGAGTGCGAGTCCGAATCCGGTTCAGAGGTAGTGACCGAAGCTGGTGCCGAGGCAGAGCCGGAAACCGAAGTCGAGGCTGTCGCCGAGCCGGAAGCAGAAGTTGCTGCCGAAGCCGAGCCCGAAGCCGAGGTTGCTCCCGAGGCCGAGACAGCGGAAGCCGCGACTCCCGACCGCGAACCGGGTCCCGCCGCGCGTTTCGCGCTTCGTGCACGTGCGCGTCTGGCCCGGCTTTCGGCCCGGCGAACGGCTGAAGCATCCGCCGAAGAGGCGATTGCGAGCGAGGTCGAAGCCCCCGCCGACGAGGTCGAAGCCCCCGCCGACATGGGTGAGGCCGAAGTGTCCGCCGCCGAGACCCCGCTCAGCAGCGAGGATGAGGCGGATCTGCAGGCCGAACTGGCCGCGCTGCGCTTCGAGGAGGACCG
>PHEG01000356.1:1484-2438 GCA_002842835.1 Alphaproteobacteria bacterium HGW-Alphaproteobacteria-2
CTCCGGTCGACGAGGTGCAGGAGCAGCATGCGCTTCAGCGACTGATGGAGACCGCCGACACGAAGCTGCAGGGCAGCGAGACGGTACGCAAGCTCAACGCCTTCCAGCAACTCAAGGCCGCGGTCGCCGCCACCTTTGCCGACCGGCAGGCGCGCGACGAGACGCCCGTCACCCCGCGGTCCGAGCCCAGCGAAGCCTACCGCGACGACCTGCGCGAGGCGACCCGCCCGCGTCGGCCGCAGCCGAGCGGCGAGCCGGGGGCCAGTCGTCGCCCCGAAAGCCCGCGGCCGGCCACGCCGCTCGTTCTGGTCTCGGAGCAGCGCATCGACCGCCCGCAGGCCGCGCGCCCGGTGGATGCGGGCGCGATCCGGCCGCGCCGGGTGCTGCGCGACAGCTTCCCGGGCGAGGACCGGCGCCTAGCCGACCAGACGCCGGAGGCAGGCGACAGCTTCCGTGATTTCGCCGAGCGTATCGGTGCGGTGACCCTGTCCGACCTTCTGGAAGCCGCGGCGGCCTACACCGCCCATATCGAAGGCCGCACGCGCTTTTCGCGCGCGCAGGTGATGTCGAAGATTGCGCGTCTGAAGTCCGACGATTCCGACGGCTTCTCGCGCGAGGAGGGGCTGCGCTCCTTCGGCAAGCTGTTGCGGACGGGGCGTATCCGTCGCGTGCAGGACGGCCAGTTCGTCATCTCCGAGGAATCGCGCTTCGTGCAGGAAGCGCGCACCGGCACCGATTGAGGGGCCGGGGCTTCCGCGGCCTCATGCTCGCGGGACGCGGAAGCGCGGAGTGGCCTTCGGGTCACTCCGTTTCGCGTTTGTCCGGGTCCGCACGCCCCACGCCGCGGAAAACCGCGCGGAAGGGCAGTATCCAGAGAAAGCCCAACACGACATAGATCAGGACCTCGACGGCAACCGGCGGGCGATCGAAGAGATTTACCAGCGTGACCGCTGC
>PHEG01000356.1:2462-4541 GCA_002842835.1 Alphaproteobacteria bacterium HGW-Alphaproteobacteria-2
GCGGCGGGCAGATCCGCCCAGCTCCGCGCGCCTGCGGTGCTCGCCTGCCAGCCCTCCATCACCTCGTAGACGGGCTTCACCCGCGCTTGTTGCGCGGCGGCGGTGGGCAGATGGTCGATCAACTGCCCGTCGAGGTCGTAGCCGGTGCAGATCTTCAGCTCGGGCAGCCCGTCGAGCACGTCGAGCTTGGTCAGCGCGATGCCATTGACCCCCGATATGGCGCAGGTCTGGCGCACCAGAACCGCATCGAACCAGCCGCAACGGCGCGGGCGGCCCGTCACCGTGCCCTTCTCGTGGCCGACGCGGGCGAGATGGGCGCCCACCTCGTCGAAAAGCTCGCAGGGGAAAGGCCCCTCGCCCACGCGGGTGGTATAGGCCTTCACGATGCCCAGCACATAGCCGATGGCTCCGGGGCCGAGCCCGGTCCCGGTGGCCGCCATGCCGGCCATGGTGGTGGACGAGGTGACGTAGGGGTAGGTGCCAAAGTCGATGTCGAGCAGCGCGCCCTGCGCCCCCTCGAAGAGGATGCGCTGTCCGGCGCGGCGCCGTTCGCCCAGCACCCGCCAGACGGGCGCCGCGAAGGGCAGGATCCTGGGCGCGATCTCGGTCAGGGCGGCCTTGAGCGCGGCGCGGTCGACCGGCTCGGCGCCCAGTCCGCGGCGCAGCGGGTCGTGGTGGGCGAGCAGCCGGTCGAGGCGGGCCTCGAGCGTCGCCTCGTCTGCGAGGTCGGCCACGCGCACCGCACGGCGGCCCACCTTGTCTTCGTAGGCCGGGCCGATGCCGCGCCCGGTGGTGCCGATCTTCTCCTTGCCCGCAGCCTCCTCGCGCAGGATGTCGAGGTTCTGGTGAAGCGGCAGGATCAACGGCGCATTCTCGGCGATCATCAGGTTCTCGGGGCTCACGGCCACGCCCTGCTCCTCGAGCCTGCCGATCTCGGCGATGAGTGCCCAGGGGTCGAGCACCACGCCGTTGCCGATCACGGCGAGCTTGCCGGGCCGCACGATGCCCGAGGGCAGCAGACTGAGCTTGAACACCTTGCCGCCGATCACCAGCGTGTGGCCCGCGTTGTGCCCGCCCTGGAAGCGGGCGATCACGTCGGCGCGCTCGCTCAGCCAGTCGACGATCTTGCCTTTGCCCTCGTCGCCCCATTGCGCGCCGACCACCACGACATTGGCCATCTCTGCCAGCCCCTTCGCCCGGAAAATGCGTCCCCTCTTAGCCGGAGCGCGCGCCGCCGGAAAGCCCAATCCTGGCGGCTTGCCGCTGGACAGCGCCATGCAGGCGCGACTAGAACGCAGCATTGACCCGGGGGATGGCGATGCGGGCGATATTTCTGCGCTGGGTGTTCGCTCTCGTTCTGCTGATCGCAAGCTACAATCCCACGCGCTGGAACTACATCACCTGGGCGCAAGCCAATTACGAGACAGCCACTTCGCTGTGCGTGCTTCTCGGGCTTGTGCTGGCGGTGGGTTACACCATCTACCTGCGTGCGACGCTGCGCTCGATCGGCCTCTTTGGCATGGCGCTCGTTTCATCCATCGTCGCCTCGCTCGTCTGGGTGCTCTATGATTATGGTCTGCTCACCCTCGGCAGCCCCGATCTGCGTGTCTGGCTCGGGCTTTTCGCGCTCTCTGTGGTGCTCGGGATCGGACTGTCGTGGAGCATCGTGCGCCGCAGACTTTCCGGCCAGGCGGACGTGGACGACGTGGAGGAGTAGGCCTTGCGGCCCGGGCGCGATGGGCCTAAGTGGGGCGCGATCTGTCCGAGGGAACCCGGCCCATGGAGAATGTGCTCCTTATCGTGCATCTCGTGCTCGCGCTCTGCCTCATCGGCATAGTGCTGATCCAGCGTTCCGAAGGCGGCGGGCTCGGCATCGGCGGGGGCGGGTCTGTCTCCGGGCGGGCACCGACGACGCCCCTGGCCAAGGTCACCTGGGGCTTTGCTGTGGCATTCCTGTCCACTTCGATTCTGCTGACGGTCATCGCGGCGCGCAATTCCGCCGACAGTTCGGTCATAGACCGTCTGGGCGTGCTGCCGCCGCCGAGCGCAGAGGGCACTGCACCGGCCGTTCCGGGCGGC
>PHEG01000357.1 GCA_002842835.1 Alphaproteobacteria bacterium HGW-Alphaproteobacteria-2
GATCCCCCAGGAATGGCTCGACCGTCTGCCCGAGGCGGCGCAGGAATATATCGGCCGACGACGGCTCGACGAGATCGAATGCGTCATCCCCGACCTCGCGGGCGTGGCGCGCGGCAAGGCCATGCCGGCGGCCAAGTTCGTGAAGTCCGACCGTTTCCACCTGCCCGACTCGATCTTCTTCCAGACGATCACCGGCGACTGGGCCGAGGCCGCGGGCAAGGAGGGCTTCACCGAGCCCGACATGATCCTGACACCCGACTACGAAACGGCGAGCGCCGCGCCATGGACCGCGGACGTGACGCTGCAGATCATCCACGACGCCGCCGACCGGCAGGGCCGCCCGGTTCCCATCGCGCCGCGCAACGTGCTCAGGCGCGTGCTCGACCTCTACCGCGCCCAGGGCTGGGAGCCGGTGATTGCCCCCGAGATGGAATTCTTCCTCGTCGCGCGCAACATCGACCCGGCCAAACCGATCGAGCCGCCCATGGGCCGCACCGGGCGGCCGGCGGCCGCGCGGCAGGCCTATTCGCTCTCGGCGGTCGATGAATACGGCCCCGTGATCGACGACATCTACGATTTCGCCGAGGCGCAGGGGCTCGAGATCGACGGCATCACGCAGGAGGGCGGCGCGGGCCAGATCGAGTTGAACATGCGCCACGGCGACCCGGTGAAGCTGGCCGACGAGATCTTCTACTTCAAGCGGCTGATCCGCGAGGCGGCGCTGCGCCACGACTGTTTCGCCACCTTCATGGCCAAGCCGATCGAGGACGAGCCGGGCTCGGCCATGCACATGCATCACTCGGTGCTCGACGTGAAGACGGGCCGCAACATCTTCTCGAAGAAGAACGGCGACGAGACCCCTGCCTTCCTGCATTTCATCGCCGGGCTGCAGAACCACCTGCCCTCGGCGATCGCGCTGCTCGCCCCTTACGTCAATTCCTACCGGCGCTACGTGCCGGACTTCGCCGCGCCCATCAATCTCGAATGGGGCCGCGACAACCGCACCACCGGCATCCGCGTGCCGATCTCGGACCCCGAGGCGCGGCGGGTGGAAAACCGCCTCGCCGGGATGGACTGCAACCCCTATCTGGGCATCGCGGTCAGCCTCGCCTGCGGCTACCTCGGGCTCATGGAAGGCAAGAAGCCCAAGGCCGAATACAAGGGCGACGCCTATATCGGCGAGGAGGAGATTCCCAAGGGGCTGGGCGACGCGCTCGACCTCTTCGCGGAGGACGCGGCGCTGCGCGAGGTGCTGGGACCGGAGTTCTGCCGCGTCTACACCATCGTCAAGCGGCTGGAACACAAGGAGTTCCTGCAGGTCATCAGCCCCTGGGAGCGCGAACACCTGCTGCTGAACGTATGAGCGGCCGGGCGCCGGTTTTCCGGCGACGGAAGTTGGGAATGGAGAATATTACATTCGTGAGCTACGGTTTTCCTGAAACCTTCTTTCAGGAGAACCGAGTCGATGACCGACAAGGCCCGCTCCGTCCACGATGCGGAACCGATCCCTGCCGCCGCGCGCGTAGAGATCGAGGCGCTGCTCGCTTCGGGTGATCTGTTCCGCTACACCGCCCCGGAGAACGCCCCGGTCAGCCTGCTGGAACGCGAGTTCGCCGCGCTGATGGGGGTGCGCTTCGCGCTCGCCGTCGGTTCCTGTTCTGCCGCCCTGTTCCTGGCGCTGAGGGCGCTCGACATCCCGCCCGGCGGGCGGGTGCTGATCCCGGCCTTCACCTTTGCCGCCGTGCCCTCGGCGGTGATCCATGCCGGCGCCTGCCCGGTGCTGGTCGAGGTGGGCGAGGATTACCGGATCGACCTCGACGATTTCGCCGCCAAGCTGACCCCGGATACCGCGGCCGTGCTGATCAGTCACATGCGCGGCCATACCTCGGACATGGATGCGATCATGGCGCTGGCCGATGCCCGCGGCGTGCCGGTGATCGAGGATGCGGCGCATTCGCTGGGCACGCTGTGGCACGGGCGCAAGATCGGCACCATCGGGCGGGTGGGCTGTTTCTCCTTCCAGTCCTACAAGCTGGTGAACGGCGGCGAGGGCGGCATGCTGATCACCGAGGATTGCGGATGTCGAACCTCTCGGCGGCGGTGATCCGCCCGCAACTGGCCGAGATCCCGCGCCGGGTGCGGCAGGGCCGCACCAACCACGACAGGCTGGCAGCGCGGCTGAATGCGAGCCTCTTCTTCGAGGTGCCCGCGGCATTGCCGGGCGAGGAGCGTGCGCCCGATTCGCTCCAGTTCAACCTGCGCGGCTTCGGCGAGGCCGAGAAGCACGCCTTCTGTGCTGCGGCGGCGCGCCTGGGGGTTCAGGTCTCGGTCTTCGGACTATCGGAGGACAACGCGCGCGCCTTCTGGAACTGGCAGTTTCTCGGCTGCCTCCCCGAACTGCCGAAGACGCGCGCCATGCTGATGCAGGCCTGCGACACGCGCCTGCCCGCGAGGCTGACGACCGACGAGGTGGACGCGATCGGCGACGCGCTTCTGGCCGCCGCCGAGGAGGCATTGCTGCCCGGCGCCGCCTACGGCACCTGAGACGCCTGCGCACCGAGAGTCGAAAGCCCCCCGGCGAGGAATGGCAGGCGCTCCACTGCCGGGGCCACGACGAGCCCCGCCAGAAGCCCGCGCAACCGTTCGGCCATGTGCACGGGCATCGCACCGAGCGCGCCCGTGCGTGCGTGCAGCGCGATGCTGCGCGAAACCGGCGCACCGGGCAGCGGGCGCACCTCCACCGCATCGCGGAAACGCTGCGCGGCGTGCAGGCCCAGCGGGGTGATGATCGTCCAGCCTACACCTGCGGCCACCATGGCGAGGATCGCGTGGTAACTGTCGAGTTCGAAGCGATGCGGCAGCACCAGCCCCTGGCGCATCAGCCAGCCCTCGATCGTGCGCCCCATAATGTGCCGCGCAGTGTAGTGAATGAAGGGCAGATCCGGCAACCCTGCCCTGTTTCCCCGGCTGCCCGGCGGCACGGCCAGCACGAAGGGCTCGCAGAGCAGGGGGTGCACTTCCATCCACTCCGGCGCCTGGCCGTTCCGGGCTGCCACCGCGACGTCAAGCGTGCGCGCCTCCAGCATCTCCAGCAGGTGGTGGCTCGCCCCGGTCTCGAGGAGGAAATGGCAGGCGGTCAGATCGCCGCCCATCTCCGCCAGAAGACGCGGCGTCACCTCGGCCTCGAAGTCCTCGATCAGGCCCAGCCGGAGCCGCATCAACCCAGCCAGATCGCGCGCCGCCAGTTCGGCGCGTGCCAGCGCCGCCTCGTTGAGGATTGCCTGCGCACGGCGCAGGAAGACCGCGCCTTCAGGCGTCAGCGTGATCGGCCGCGCCGCGCGAACGAGGAGCGGCACACCCAGCGCCCGCTCCAGATTGCTGAGTTGCTGGCTCACTGCCGAAAGGCTGGCCCCCAGCCGCCG
>PHEG01000358.1 GCA_002842835.1 Alphaproteobacteria bacterium HGW-Alphaproteobacteria-2
CCACGCGGCTGGTGGTCTTCGATGTTGATGGCACGCTCATTGACAGTGCGGAATCGATCTTCGCCTGTCTCTGCGCCACTTTCGACGTGCTGGGCCGTCCCCGGCTGCCGCGCGCCGAGGCGCTCGCGGTCGTCGGCCTCTCGCTGCCCGAGGCCTTCGCGCGGCTTCTGCCCGGCGCCGGGGCGGGCGAGGTGGCGGCGGCGGTTGCCGCCTATCGCGCCGCCTTCCTCGACCTGCGCGCCGCCGGACGGGCCGAGGATGCCGCGCCGCTCTTTCCCGGCGCGCGCACGCTGCTCGACGCGCTGCTGGCCGCGCCGGGGCTCGTGCTGGGGGTGGCCACCGGAAAGGCGCGGCGCGGGCTCGATCATGCGCTGGCGCTGCACGGGCTGGAGGGGCATTTCGCAACCCTTCAGACGGCGGACGACCACCCCTCGAAGCCGCATCCCTCAATGCTCCGGCAAGCCCTCGCGGAAACCGGCGTGCCGCCCGGGCAAGCGGTGATGGTAGGCGACACGAGCTTCGACATGGAGATGGGCCGTGCGGCGGGGCTGCGAAGCGTCGGCGTGGCCTGGGGCCATCACTCGGACGCGGTGCTGACGGCGGCCGGGGCCGACGTGGTAGTGGCGGATTTTGCGGCGCTGGGCGGGCTGCTGGCGGACTGGAGGGTGGCTGCGCCATGACCGGCTGGAAACCGCGCCGCTCCTGGGCCGAGGCTCGAGCCGAGCCTGCACCGGGTGGCTTCGGCGTGCAGCTCGACGGGCGCGGCCTGCGCACGCCCGCCAAGGCCGCGCTGGTGGTGCCGAGCCGGGCGCTGGCCGAGGCCATCGCCGCGGAATGGCAGGAGGTGGAGAGCGTGGTGCGCCCGGCCGAGATGCCGCTCACCCGCGCCGCCAATGCCGCCATCGACAAGGTGGCGGTGCAGCATGCCGAGGTCGTTGCGGCGGTCGCCGCCTATGGCGCGAGCGATCTTCTGTGCTACCGCGCCGAGGCGCCCGAATCGCTCGCCGCACGCCAGGCCGCGGCCTGGGACCCGCTGCTAGACTGGGCTGCCGAAACGCTCGTGGCGCCCCTGAGTACTACCTCAGGGCTCGCTCACTGCCCGCAGCCCGAGGCAAGCCTTGCGCGGCTGCATGGCTCGGTGGCGGCACTTGACGCCTTCGCGCTCACCGCGCTGTCGGAGCTGGTCAGCCTCTCGGGATCGCTGGTGATCGGGCTTGCGGCGCTCGCGCGCCAGGCACCGGGCGCAGCATTGTGGGAGGCGTCGCGAATCGACGAGGCCTGGCAGGAGGAGCACTGGGGCAGCGACCCCGAGGCTGTCGCCGCCGCTGCCGAGCACCGCGCCGCTTTCCTCTCTGCGCTGCATTTCCACGCTCTTTGCACGGAAATGTGATCCTCGCGGGTGGTGTGGCGCAGCAATACTGCACCGTGAACCGCAGGAAAGACGGATGGTTTCGCGGCCCGGTGCAGGGTGTGCGGAGCAGCAGGTTCCGTTGCGGAAAGCTCCGGGAATGCTTGACGGATAAGCGCGAAATCGCCCAAACTCCGGCCCGCGGGGGTGGCCTCCCCAAAAGCTAAGGTGGCCCCAGGGCCGCAGAAGCACCCCGCTGGGTGCATCCATCAGGAAGAGGTAGAAATGAAGAAAACGATCATTCTGGGCACGCTTACGGTAGCGGGCCTCGCGGCGGGCATGGCCTCGGCTGCGACGCTCGACGATGTGAAGGCGCGCGGGCATCTGCAGTGCGGGTCCAACACCGGCCTCACTGGCTTCGCCGCGCCGGATGCGAACGGCGAATGGCAGGGCTTCGACGTGGCGGTGTGCCGTGCGATTGCCGCCGCCATCTTCGGCGATCCGACGGCGGTGAAGTTCACGCCCACCACCGGCAAGACCCGTTTCACCGCGCTGGCCTCGGGAGAGGTTGACGTGCTGGCGCGCAACACCACCTGGACCTTCTCGCGCGACACCGACCTCAAGCTCGACTTCGTCGGGGTGAACTACTACGACGGTCAGGGCTTCATGGTGCCGAAGTCGCTCGGTGTGTCCTCGGCCAAGGAGCTTGACGGTGCT
>PHEG01000359.1 GCA_002842835.1 Alphaproteobacteria bacterium HGW-Alphaproteobacteria-2
TCCCGCCAGGCGCGGCCTCGTGCGGATAGCGGATCGGGCCGCGGGCGCCGTCCATCATCTCAGGACGCCAACGCCTCGGGCGAGATGGCATAGAGCCCCTCGGCACCCGCACCTGCCTCGGCCAGCGCCGCGGCATGGCCGGGCAGCAGCCGGTGGATGAAGAAGCGCGCCAGCGCCGTGCGATTGCCCGTGCCGCCCTCGGCCACCGCCGCGGCGAGGTGGTAATGCCCGCCCAGCACCAGCGCGAAGGCGCGCAGATAGGCCGCGGCGCCCGCGAAACGGTCGTTCATCTCCGCTTCCGCAAGTGCCGCCGTTGCCCGGCGCAGCGCGCCCGCAGCCTCGGCGACCGGCCCGGCGATATCGGCGAGCGCCGCATCTGCGGCCCGCACCGCCGCCTCGATCTCCTCGATCAGCGCGAAGGCCGCTTCGCCGCCGTCCATCATCTTGCGGCCCACGAGGTCCATCGCCTGGATCCCGTTCGTGCCCTCGTAGATCGCTGTCACCCGCACGTCGCGGCTGTATTGCGCGGCGCCCGTCTCCTCGATGAAGCCCATGCCGCCATGCACCTGCACCCCGAGGTTTGCCACCTCGATGCCCACATCGGTGCCATAGGCCTTGGCTATGGGGGTCAGCAGCGCGGCGCGTGCCGCCCATGCGGCCTCGCCGGTGGCGCGTGCGAGATCGATCGCCACCGCGCAGGCGAGCGTGATTGCGCGCGCGGCCTGCGTCTGCGCCTTCATGCTCAGGAGCATCCGCCTCACATCGGCATGATCGACGATCGCCCCGCTGCCACCCGCGACCGGCGTGCGGCCCTGCCTGCGGTCGAGCGCATAGGCCAGCGCATGCTGCCAGGCGCCTTCCGCAACACCCACCCCCTGCACGCCGACGCCGAGGCGCGCGTTGTTCATCATGGTGAACATCGCTGCCATGCCGCCGTGTTCGCGGCCCACCAGCCAGCCGGTGGCGCCGTCATACTCCATCACCGCGGTGGGCGAGCCGTGCAGGCCCAGCTTGTGCTCCAGGCTGACCACCCGCAGGCTGTTGGCCTTTCCGGGGTTGCCCTCCGCGTCGGGGATGCGCTTGGGCACCATGAAGAGGCTGATCCCCTTGGTCCCCGCCACGCCGTCGGGCAGCCGGGCCAGCACCAGATGGCACACGTTCTCGGAGAAGTCGTTGTCGGCCCATGAGATGAAGATCTTCTGCCCGCTGATCGCATAGGTGCCGTCGCCGTTCGGCACCGCCTTGCTGCGCAGCGCCCCCACGTCCGAGCCCGCCTGCGGCTCGGTCAGGTTCATCGTCGCGCACCATTCGCCCGAGATGAGCTTCGGCAGGTAGAGCGCCTTCAGCTCGTCGCTCGCGTGATGCTCCAGCGCCTCGATCTGGCCCTGGCTCATCAGCGGGTTGAGCTGGAGCGCCAGGCAGGCGCCCGACATCATTTCGTTCACGATCACGCTCAGCGTTTGCGGCAGGCCCATGCCGCCATGCTCGGGGGCGGCCGACATGCCAACCCAGCCGCCCTCGGCGATGGCGCGATAGGCTTCCGCGAAGCCGGGCGGCGTGCGCACCACCCCGTTCTCGAGCCGCGTGGGGTTCGTGTCGCCCACCCGCTGCAGGGGCGAGAGCACCTCGTCGGCAAGCCGCGCCGCCTCGGTCAGGATGGCGTCGGTGACATCCGCAGTGACCTCGGCGAAGCGCTCGGTTTCGCGCAGCCGGGCATAGCCCACCACATGGTCGAGCAGGTAACGGTAGTCGGCAACGGGCGCATGATAGGGCATCTGATCCTCCCGGAACTCACTCGCCGCCCCCATAGCAGGCTCTGGCGGCGGCGTCCAAGCCATCGTAGGAAGCACCGCCCGAGGCTGCAACCGGAAGGCGGCACCGCCATGGCGCCCGAGACGACCGAGACCCTGCCCGCCGATACCCCCGGCATCGCCCGCGCCGCGGCGCTCCTACGCGCGGGGCGGCTCGTGGCCTTCCCTACCGAGACGGTCTATGGCCTCGGTGCCGACGCGCGCAATCCGCAGGCCGTGGCGGGCATCTTCGCGGCCAAGGGCCGACCGCGCCTTCTGGCCCGGCGCGCTGACCCTGGTGCTGCCGCTGCGCGCAGGCTCGGGCATCGCCGATCTGGTTACCGCGGGCGGTGCCTCCGTGGCACTGCGCGTGCCCGATCACCCGGTGGCACAGGCGCTGCTCGCGGCCTTCGGCGGGCCGCTTGCCGCACCTTCGGCCAACCCCTCCGGCAAGGTCAGCCCCACCACGGTGGCGCATGTGCTCGAAGGGCTATCGGGGCGCATCGCCGCCGTGGTTGATGGCGGGCCATGCCCGGTAGGGCTCGAATCGAGCATCGTCGGGCTCACCGGCGGGCATGCCCGCCTGCTGCGCCCAGGCGGCCTGCCCGCCGAGATTATCGAAACCGCCCTCGGCGCGCCCCTCGCACTGCCCGAGGCAGGCGCCGCACCCGAGGCCCCGGGGATGCTCGCCTCGCATTACGCCCCCGAGGTCGCGCTGCGCCTCGATGCCGCCGCCCCGCGCCCCGGCGAGATATGGCTCGGCTTCGGCCCCGCCGCGACAGGAGCCGACATCAACCTTTCCCCCTCCGGCGACATGACCGAGGCCGCCGCCCGCCTCTTCGCCGCCCTGCGCGAAATCGACGTGCTGGCCCGTGCCCGCGGTGCCGCTGCCGTCGCCGTCTCGCCCGTCCCCCGCCACGGCCTCGGCCGCGCCATCAACGACCGTCTCGCCCGCGCAGCCGCACCCCGGCCCTGATCTGCCGCTGCT
>PHEG01000360.1 GCA_002842835.1 Alphaproteobacteria bacterium HGW-Alphaproteobacteria-2
CACATCTGTTGAACCGCGCGGGACTCCTCGGGCGACGGACAGGTGCTGGGTCATGGACGACCACAACAAGAATTTGCTGCTGGCGACGGCGCTGAGCTTCCTCGTGATCCTTGTGTGGTTCGTGATGTTCCCGCCCGAACAGCAGGCACCCGTGCCCCCCGCACCGCAGAGCGCTGCCGCACCCGAGGCGCTGCTGCCTCCGCTTGCCGCGCCCCCTCCTTCCACCGCGACGGACGGTCTGCCTCCGGCGCCTGCGACCGCCGCCCCCGAGCCTGCGGCGGAGCCCGCGCGTGTCGCCATCGACACCCCGCGACTGACCGGTACCATCTCGCTTCGCGGCGGTCGGCTCGATGATCTCGCGCTCAAGGATTACCGCGTCGAGGTCGATCCAGCCTCGCCCGAGGTCACGCTCTTCGCGCCCGTCGGCCGCAGCCAGCCCTATTACGCGCTCTATGGCTGGGCCCCCGGCGGCACGCTCACCGCCGCGGACGTGCCCGGGGCGACCACCGACTGGCAGGTGGAGGGCGATGCAACCCTCGCCCCCGGCAGGCCGCTCACCCTTGTGTGGGAGAGCCCCGCGGGCCTGACCTTCCGGCGCGATATCGCGGTGGACGCGGATTTCATGTTCACCGTCCGCCAGAGCGTCAGCAACACAGGCGCCGCCGCGCAGCGCCTCGCCCCCTATGGGGTGGTGGCCCGTCACGGCCACCCCGACACGGTCAATTTCTTCATCCTGCACGAGGGCATGGTGCGCGCGAGCGACGGCAAGCTCGAGGAACTTGACTACGACGACATGACCGATCTCCCGTTCTCGGAGCGCGAGGCGGGCCGCACGAGCCCCGTCGAGGTGACGCAGAACGGCTGGATCGGCTTCACCGACAAGTACTGGATGAGCACGCTCATCGCCCAGCCCGGCCAGGCATTCACCTCGGTGGCGAGATACATTCCCCAGGCCGACATCTACCAGACCGAGATGCGGCTGCCCGCCATCGATCTCGCGCCCGGCGAGACCCGCGAAGTGACCACGCTGCTTTTCGCCGGTGCCAAGGAATGGGAGACGATCCGCAACTACGAGCGCGACAAGCGTATCGACCGCTTCCTCGACTCGATCGACTGGGGCTGGTTCTTCTTCCTCACCAAGCCGATCTTCCAGGCGCTGCACTGGCTCAACGGGCTGATCGGCAACATGGGCTGGTCGATCATCGGGCTCACGCTGATGATCAAGGCGATCCTCTTCCCGCTCGCCTACAAGTCCTATGTCTCGATGGCGAAGATGAAGGAACTCCAGCCCGAAATGGAGAAGATCAAGGAGCGTGCGGGCGACGACCGCCAGAAGCTACAGCAGGAAATGATGCATCTCTACAAGACCAAGAAGGTCAACCCCGCCGCGGGCTGCCTGCCGATCCTGTTGCAGATTCCGATCTTCTTCTCTCTCTACAAGGTGATCTTCGTCACAATCGAGCTGCGTCACGCACCATGGTTCGGCTGGATTCAGGATCTCTCGGCGCCCGATCCCTCGACCTTCCTCAACCTCTTCGGGCTCCTGCCCTACGATGTGCCGCACCTCGGCATCTTCCAGATCCTGTCTCTCGGCATCCTGCCGATCCTGCTGGGCGTCTCGATGTGGCTGCAGATGAAGCTGAACCCGGCCCCCACGGACAAGACGCAGGCGATGATCTTCTCCTGGATGCCCTGGGTCTTCATGTTCATGCTTGGACAATTCGCCAGCGGGCTGGTGCTCTACTGGGTGGCGAACAACGTCATCACCTTCTGCCAGCAATACCTCATCATGCGCAGCCAAGGATACAAACCCGATCTTCTCGGCAACATCCGGCCTGGCGCGCGCAGGAAGGCGCCGAGCAAGAAATGACGCCGCGCCTGGCGCAAATCTGGCGCCATCCGATCAAGGCGCATGGCCGCGAGCGACTGGACGCGGCCATGCTCGAGCCCGGGCAAACCCTGCCTTGGGACCGGCACTGGGCCGTGGCTCACGAGGCCGCACACCTGGCGGAGGGTGCCTGGAGCCCCTGTGCGAATTTTTCGCGCGCGGCCAAGACCGG
>PHEG01000361.1 GCA_002842835.1 Alphaproteobacteria bacterium HGW-Alphaproteobacteria-2
TGGCGACCGGGTGGAAAGCTGGCGCTGGGGCGATCTGCACGAGGCGCGCCACGACCACCCGGTGCTGGGCGAGGTGCCGCTCTTCGCCAGGCTGGTGAACATCCGCCAGTCAACCTCGGGGGGCGACAACACGCTGATGCGCGGGGTGACAGCGGGCAGTGGCGCCAATCCCTATGCCAACGTCCACGGGGCGGGCTATCGCGGTGTGTACGATTTTGCAGACCCCGACTCCTCGGTCTTCATTCTCTCCACCGGCCAGTCGGGCCACCCGCTCAGCCGCCATTACGACGATCTGGGCGATCTCTGGCGGCGTGGCGAGTATATCCCGATGTCGCTCGATCCCGCGCTGGCGCGCGCCGCGGCACTGGGGGTCACGCGGCTCGTGCCGCGCTAGGGGGCGCTACACCACTCCCCGGAGCATCATCCATACCGGGAAGAAGGCATGTGGCCGGTTTCAGAGCGCGTTCATCGTCAGCAGCTCGTACTCCGCCACTGGCACGTCGTCCTGGTTTTGCAGCACCACATGCCAGCGCACCTCGCCATGTTCGGGCGTGCGCATGGTTTTCTGCTTGACGCTCAGCGTGACGCGGATTGCGTCGCCCGGCACCACGGGCTTGAGGAAGCGCAAGGTGTCGAGCCCGGTATTGGCCAGCACCGGCCCCGGCGCCGGATCGACGAACATGCCCGCCGCGAACGAGAGCAGCAGATAGCCATGCGCCACGCGGCCCGGGAAGAACGGGTTTGCCGCCGCCGCTTCCTCGTCCATATGGGCGTAGAACGTGTCGCCGGTGAATTCGGCGAAATGCTCGATGTCGGCGAGCGTGATCTCGCGCGGGCCGACGGTGAGGCTCTCGCCCAGTTCCAGCTCGCCGAAGCGGCGGCGGAAGGGGTGGGTGGCGCCCTTGGTCTGCGTCGCGCCGGGCACCCATACGCCGCCGATCGCCGTCAGGATATCGGGCGAGCCCTGAATGGAGGTGCGTTGCATGTAGTGCATCACCCCGCGGATGCCGCCCATCTCCTCGCCGCCGCCCGCGCGCCCCGGGCCACCATGCACCAGATGCGGCAGCGGCGAGCCGTGGCCGGTGGAGCCTTTCATCGACACACGGTCGTTGAAGTAGAGCCGCCCGTGGAAGGCACCCGCCCCCATCGCTACGCGGCGCGCCACCTCGCCGTCATGGGTGATGACCGAGGCGACGAGGCTGCCCTGCCCGCGATTGGCAAGTTCGATCGCGTGGTCGATGTCGCGGTAGGCCATGATGGTGGAGACCGGGCCGAAGGCTTCGGTCTCGTGCAGCTTCACCGCGCGGTCCGGGTCGGCGCAGTGAAAGAGCATCGGTGGCAGGAAGGCACCCTTTTCCGCATCCGCGCCCTCGACGTTGAAGTTCGCCGGGTCGCCCCAGACGCGCTCGGCCTCGCTCCCGATGATCTCGGCCTTGGCCAGCACGTCCGCGCGCTGCGCGTTCGACACCAGCGCGCCCATGCGTGTGGTCTCGGCGCGCGGGTCGCCGATGGTGGTCTTGGCAAGCTGCCCGGTGATCGCCTCGATCACCGCCTGCTCGCGGCCGACGGGCACCATGATGCGGCGGATGGCGGTGCATTTCTGTCCAGCCTTGGCGGTCATCTCGCGCACCACCTCTCTGGTGAAGAGGTCGAACTCGGGCGTGCCGGGTTCGGCGTCCGGGCCGAGTATCGAGGCGTTGAGGCTGTCCTGCTCGGCCACGAAGCGCACGGAATTGCGCAGGATGTTGGGGTTCGAGCGCAGCTTCAGCGCCGTATCGGCAGAGCCGGTGAAGCTGACCGCGTCCTGGCAGCCCAGCCGGTCGAGCAGGTCGCCCGTGCCGCCTGCGATCATCTGCACCGCGCCCTCGGGCAGGAGGCCCGACTCGATCATCATCCGCACGCAGGCCTCGGTGACGTAGGAGGTGGCGGTGGCGGGCTTCACGATGGCGGGCACACCCGCCAGCAGCGTCGGCGCCAGCTTCTCCAGCATGCCCCAGACGGGGAAGTTGAAGGCGTTGATGTGCACCGCCACGCCTTGCAGTGAGGTGCAGATGCCGCCCCTTCGAGGCATAGACGAAGAGCGTGCCGATGCCGCCGTCGATGTCGATCATGTGGTCGCGCAGCGTGGCGCCGGTGTCGTAGGAGAGTTCGTAGAGCGGCTCCTTGCGCTCGCCCAGGTAAGCGGCCAGCGCCTTCAGCATCTTCGCGCGATCGTGGAAGGTCATGGCCCGCAGGGCCGGGCCGCCCTTGCCGGTCGCGTGGCCGATGACCGCGCCGAAGTCGTGTGCGTCGTTGCCCGCCTCGGCAATCACCGCGCCGGTGATGGCGCTCTCCACGGGGCGGGCGCCGCGGCCGGGGGCCACCCATTCGCCTGCCAGATAGCTCGAAATCGGACGGATGCTCATGGCGGTCTCCTATGTCAGGTGAGGCGCGCGGGCAGGCTTGCCCAGCCGCGGAAGCGCAGCCGGCCGCCCCGGCGCGCGCCGGGGATCAGGTGATAGCGGGGATAGCGGGCGAGGAAGCGGCCCACCGCGATGCGCCCCTCCATGCGGGCGAGAGAGAGGCCGACGCAGGTATGCGCGCCGCCTGCAAAGGCGAGGTGCTTGTTGGGGCGGCGGCGCAGGTTGAGCCGCTCGGGCGCCTCGAAGCGCGCCGGGTCGCGGTTGGCCGCGCCGATGACAAGGTGGATGTCGGTGCCTTTGGGGACCGTGACGCCATGAAACTCGACATCCTCGGTGGTCAGCCGGTTGCCCAGCTGGTTCGGGCTCTCGTAGCGCAGGAACTCGTCCACCGCGGTGGCGATGATGCCGGGCTCGGCCAGCAGGTCGGCCCGCGCATCCGGGTGCCCGGCCAGCGTGGCGAGCGCATTGCCGATCAGGTTTGTCGTCGTCTCGTGCCCCGCGTTCAGGATGAAGATGCAGTTCTGGTAGAGCTCTTCCTCGGTCAGATGCCCCTCGTCGGACTGCATGAGCCGGGTGAG
>PHEG01000362.1 GCA_002842835.1 Alphaproteobacteria bacterium HGW-Alphaproteobacteria-2
CGGACGCCTTCGACGCGGCGCTTGCCCGGCGCAGCCCCGATTTCAGCGGCACGGCGGCGCGGCTTCTGGCCATCGACGAGGCGCGCCGCGCCGCCATCGCCCGCGCCGAGGCCGCGCTGGCCGAGCGCAATGTGGCCTCCAGGCAGGTGGGCGCGGCCAAGGCGCGCGGCGACGAGGCCGAGTTCGCCCGGCTGCGCGCGCTGGTGGCCGCGAAGAAGGACGAGATAGCGGCGCTGGAGGACGAGGCGCGGAAGGCCGACGAGCGGCTGACGCGGGAGCTTCTGGGGCTGCCCAACCTGCCGCTCGACGACGTGCCCGACGGGGCGGACGAGAACGCCAATGTCGAGTTGCACCGCTGGGGCAGCCCGCGCGCGTTCGACTTCACCCCGAAGGAGCATTTCGAGATCGCGGGCGCCGCGCAGGGCATGGATTTCGAAGCGGCGGCGAAGCTTTCCGGCGCACGCTTCATGGTGCTCTCGGGGGCAGTGGCGCGCATCCACCGGGCGCTGGCGCAGTTCATGCTGGATACGCATGTCACGCAGAACGGCCTCACCGAGACCTGGGCGCCGGTGCTGGTGCGCGAGGAGATGATGCTGGGCACCGGGCTCACCAACCTCGTGGCCGGCGAGATACTGGACGCCGCCGCCCTGCCCCACCGTTACGTCGCACATACCCAATGCTTCCGCTCGGAGGCGGGCAGCGCGGGCAAGGATACCGCGGGCATCCTGCGCCAGCACCAGTTCGAGAAGGTCGAGATGGTCTCGATCGTGGCGCCCGAGGCGGGCCGCGACGAGCTCGCGCGCATGACCCGCTGCGCGGAGGGGATACTGGAGGCGCTCGGCCTACCCTACCGCACCGTGGTGCTCTGCACCGGCGACATGGGCTTCGGCGCGCGGCGCACCCATGACATCGAGGTCTGGCTGCCCGGGCAGGGGAAATACCGCGAAATCTCGTCGGTATCGCTCTGCGGCGATTTCCAGGCGCGGCGGATGAACGCGCGCTTCCGCCCGGCGCCCGAGGCGAAGCCCGAATTCGTGCATACGCTCAACGGCTCGGGCCTCGCCGTGGGGCGGTGCCTGATCGCGGTCCTCGAGAATGGCCAGCAGGCGGATGGCTCGGTCATTCTGCCCGAGGCGTTGCGGCCCTGGCTGGGCGGGCGCGGCGTGCTGACCCCGCAGGGGGAGCTTGCCTGAGATGGACCAGACCCGGGATCGCAGGCGGATGAAGGCGATCCTGGCGCTGGCCGCGGCGCTGGCCTTCGCGCTCGGCCCCACCCTCGCCCCCGGCTTCGAGGGCTTCCGGCCCGAACAATACCCGATCGCGCAGGAGAACCCGCCGGTGGTGCCCGCGGGTTATGCCTTCGCAATCTGGGGGCTGATCTACCCCTGGCTGCTGGCCTCGGCCGCCTACGGGCTCTTCATGCGCGCCGACGATGCGGGCTGGGACGCCACCCGCGCACCGCTGATCGTGAGCCTCGCGGTGGGTGCCACCTGGCTTGCCGTGGCGATGCAGAGCGCGGCGCAGGCCACGGTGCTGATCTGGGTGATGCTGGCCGGGGCGCTGGCCGCGCTCTTTCCCGCCGCGCGGGCGGGGGCGGACCGCTGGTGGCTCGTGCATCCGCTTTCGGTCTATGCGGGCTGGCTGACCGCCGCCTCATGGGTGGCGCTCGGGCTCGCCGGGGGCGGCTATCTGGGCGGCGCGCCCGCGCTCTGGGCCGCGTTCGCGCTCGCGGGCGCGCTCGCCACCACGGTGGCGGTGCAGCGCCGACTGCCGGGCGCGCCGGGCTACGGGCTCGCCGTGATCTGGGCTCTTGCGGGCCTCGTGGTGCGCAACGCCGCCAGCATGCCCCTGATTGCCGTGCTGGCGGGTGCCGGGATTCTGGGCCTAGGGCTGCTGCTCTGGCGGCACCGGAGGGTCGGGTCATGAGCCTCTTCTGGACGATCCTTCTGTTGGCGGGCCTCGCGCTTTTCGTCGGCGGCATCGGCTGGCTTCGCATCGGAGCACTCCAGACGCAGCGGCGCCTCGCGGCCGCGGTGATCGCCCCGTTGCCGCGCCCGGTGCACCGCCTGCCCGACGCGCTGACCCCGCTCGCCGCGCTCACCGCCGAGACGCTGCCGCGCGGCACCGTGGCGCTGCGGCTCGACCAGCGTGGCGAGATCCGGCTCACCGAGGACGGCGCCTGGCTGCCGTTCCGGGCGCGGCAGACCGTCTCGCTCACCAAGCCCGCCTTCCTCTGGGTGGCACGCGCGCGGCTGCTGCCCTGGCTGCCGGGGCTCTTCGCCGAGGTGATCGACGCCCATGACGGGCGCAATGCCCTGCTCGAGGCGCGGCTTCTGGGGCTGGCGCGGCTCGCCCGGGCCGAGGGCCCTGATCTCGCCGTCGCCGAGGCGCAGCGCTATCTGGCGGAGCTTGCCTGGGCACCGGGCGCGCTGGCGCTCAACGGCCATCTGGACTTCCGCGGCAGCGGCCCGCACATCGAGGTTCGACGCGAACGGGCTGATATCGGCCGCGGGCGCGGCGGCACGCGCACGCGGCGGCGGCGGCACCATCGAGCACCTGCCCTGGGGCGGTGCCTTCGACGACTGGACGGACCGTTTCGGACCGCCGCTGCCGCAGCGGGCCGAGGTCTGGTGGGACCTGCCGGAGGGGCGCTTCACCTATTTCCGCGCCGAGATCACCGGGCTTGCCATGCTCGATGCCGAGGGCCGTGTACTGCGCCGCTGAATGCCCGCCCCGAGGGCGGTTTCCTTGCCCGGTTTCCTGCTCTAAGACACATGCGGAAAGCGGGGGGCAGGATGCGCATTCTCATCACCAACGACGACGGCATCAACGCCCGCGGGCTTCAGGTGCTGGAGGCCATCGCGGCCGAGATCGCGGGCCCCGGTGGCGAGGTCTGGACGGTGGCGCCCGCCTTCGAGCAGTCAGGCGTGGCGCACAAGATCTCCTTCGTGCATCCCACCATGATCGCGCAGCTCGGCCCGCGCCGCTATGCCGCCGAGGGCGCGCCCGCCGATTGCGTGCTGGCCGGCATCCACGACGTGCTGCACGACCAGAAACCC
>PHEG01000363.1 GCA_002842835.1 Alphaproteobacteria bacterium HGW-Alphaproteobacteria-2
CGCGCCGCGCATAGGCGCCCACGAAGACGATGCCGATCATCAGCGCCAGCCAGACGCCGGTCAGGTGCAGCCGAGGCAGGCGCAGCTCCAGCCCCTCGGTATTGCGCAGCGGCACATGCCAGAGCGCCAGCGCCGAGAGCAGCAGCACCGCCGCCACGCCGAGCAGGAGTGTCCGCCCCAGCCCCAGCGTGGTGGCCGCCACCGTCACCGGGCCGAGCATCAGGAGCGCGAAGGGATTGTTGAGCCCGCCGGTCAGATAGAGCAGGAAGGCAAGCTGCGAAATGTCGAAGAGCAGCGTCAGCGTCACCTCGCGCTCGCCGAGCCGGGTCGCCGCGGGGTAAACGAAGATGGCGATCAGGTTCGAGATGACCGAAGCGCCGATGGCCAGGAAGCACAGCCCGAGGTCGATGCGGAAATCGAGCCAGAACGCCGCCAGCAGGATCGCCGCGCTCTGCCCGGCGATCGCCAGCCAGCGCAGCACGATCAGCGTGCGCAGCCGCACCCAGCCGCTGCGCGCGTCGGGCTCCAGAAGGGCAGTTTCGGGGTTGGCCATCGGGCTGGGGTGCTTTGTCACATCGCGGAAGCCCCCCCTTGATAGTGGCGCGCCCCTGCACGATCAATAAGGCCAGATCCCCCGGAGAGACCATGACACGCATCTACGCCATCAGCGCCACCGTTTTCATCGCAGCACTTCTGGGTGGGATCGCCGCCTTCGTGGTCTTTGGACGCGGCAAGGGCGAGGATGCCTTCGCGCAGTGCCGTACCACGCAGATCGCGGGCAATGTGCAGATCGGCGGTCCGTTCGAACTGACGAGCGAGACCGGAGCCACGGTCACCGACGCCGAGGTCGTCACCGGACCGACGCTTATCTATTTCGGTTACACCTTCTGCCCCGATGTCTGCCCGCTAGACAACGCCCGCAACGCCGAGGCGGTGACGCTTCTGGACGAGCGCGGGCATCAGGTGACGCCGGTCTTTGTCAGCGTCGATCCGGCGCGCGACACGCCCGAGGTGATGCGCGACTACACCGACCTCATGCACCCGCGCCTTCTGGGCCTCTCGGGCAGCGAGGCCCAGGTCGAGGCAGCGGCGAAGGCCTACAAGGTCTATTTCCGCCGCCATGATCCCGATGACGACGGATACTACCTCGTCGATCACACGACCTACACCTACCTCGTGCTCCCCGGGCACGGCTTCGTCGATTTCATCCGCCGCGACGCCACCCCGCAGGAAGTGGCCGATCATGTGTCGTGCTTCCTCGAGGCAGGGTCCTGACCCGGGCATTTGACCACCGCGCGCCTGCGCTCTAGAAGTTTCTCCGGACCTCGCAGGAGACGGACATGGCGGAAGAACGCGCGCTGCGCGAGATCGGCCCGGACAACTCGCTCTTGATCGTCGATGATGACGAGGCGTTCCTGCGCCGTCTGGCGCGCGCGATGGAAAAGCGCGGCTTCCTGCCCGAGGCTGTCGGCAGCGTCGCCGAGGGCAAGCAGGCGGCCGCCACCCGTCCGCCCGCCTACGCGGTGGTGGACCTCCGCCTCGAGGACGGCAGCGGGCTCGACGTGGTGGAGGCTATCCGCGCCCGGCGGCCGGATGCGCGCATCATCGTGCTTACCGGCTACGGCGCCATCGCCACGGCGGTGGCGGCGGTGAAGATGGGCGCCACCGACTATCTCTCGAAACCCGCCGACGCCAACGACATCACCAGCGCTCTCCTCTCCGACGGCGAGGATCTGCCGCCCCCGCCCGAAAACCCGATGTCGGCCGACCGGGTGCGCTGGGAGCATATCCAGCGGGTGTACGAGCTTTGCGACCGCAACGTGAGCGAGACCGCGCGCCGTCTCAACATGCACCGCCGCACACTGCAACGCATCCTGGCCAAGCGCTCGCCGCGCTGAGCCCGACACGGGGATACCCATGCGCATCTGCCGCTTCGACGACAACCGCCTGGGCATCGTGCAGGGCGACACGCTGCGCGATGTCACCGCTGCGCTTGCGCACCTGCCGCCGCTCGCCTGGCCGGTGCCGCCGGGAGATCACTTCTTCAAGCGCGCCGACCGGGCGATCAACTTCGGCACCGAGGTGAAGACGATCCACGACTATGGCGTGTTCCTCAAGTCGCCCTCCTCGCTCATCGGCCCGTCGAAGCCGGTGGTGGCGGACTGGCCCGACCGGCGCATCGACCACGAGATCGAGCTGGCGCTGGTGATCGGCAAGCCCGGCTTCCGCATCGCCGAGGCCGAAGCGATGGCCCATGTCGCGGGCTACACGATCGGGCTCGACATGACGATCCGCGGCACCGAGGACCGCTCGTTCCGCAAGTCGCTCGACACCTTCAGCGTGCTTGGCCCCTGGCTGGTCACCGCCGACGAGTTGCCAGACCCCTCGGCGCTAGATTTCGAGATCACGGTGGACGGCGAGACACGACAGAAGGCGAACACCCGCGATCTGATCCTCGGCTGCGCCGAACTCATCGCCTATGCCTCGCGCGCCTACACGCTCCACCCGGGCGACGTCATCATGACCGGCACGCCCGAGGGCGTGGGCCCGGTGGCGCCGGGACAGGTGATGCGCGCCTGGATGCAGGGCATCGGCACGATGGAGGTAGCGGTCACTGGCAGCCGCTGAGGCCCGTCAATAACTGTATTCGCGGTAGATGCGGCGCAGGTCGCCCTGCCAGTCGCCACGGTAATGCGCCAGCAATTCGTCGGCGAGAACCTGTCCCGAGGCGGCGCTCTCCTTAAGCGGATTGAGGAAATGCGTCTCGTCGGGAATGAGCCCGCCCGCGCCGGGGCGCGCCCGCGCCTTCAGCCCCGCCTCGGCGATGGCAACCACCTCGCGGGCGAGGTCGTGCATGTTCACACCATGTGTCCTTGCCTGCAATGCATCGACGGAGGCCGCCACACGCAGCGCCTCGCGCGTCTCCGCGTCCCAATGGCGGCAGAGATCCCAGGCGGCATCGAGCGCGCCCTGATCATACATCAGCCCGACCCAGAGCGCGGGCAGCGCACAGAGCCGCCGCCAGGGCCCGCCGTCGGCGCCGCGCATCTCGATGAAGCGCTTCACCCGCGCCTCGGGGAAGATCGTGGTCAGATGATCGGCCCAGTCCGACAGCGTGGGCATCTCGCCGGGCAGCGCGGGCAGGCGACCTTTCAGGAAATCGCGGAAGGACTGGCCCAGCGCGTCGATATAGCGCCCGTCGCGGTAGACAAAATACATCGGCACATCGAGCGCATATTCCGCCCAGGCCTCGAAGCCGAAACCATCGTCGAAGGCGAAGGGCAGCATGCCGGTGCGCGCCGCGTCGAGATCGCGCCAGATGCGGCTTCGCCAGGACTTGTGGCCATTCGGCCTGCCCTCGAAGAAGGGCGAGCTGGCGAAGAGCGCGGTGGCGACAGGCTGCAGCGCCAGCGCCACGCGCAGCTTCTGCACCATGTCGGACTCGGAGCCGAAGTCGAGGTTCACCTGAACGGTGCAGGTGCGATACATCATCTGCTTGCCGTGGGTGCCCACCCTGTCCATGTAGTCGGTCATCAGGCGGTAGCGCCCCTTGGGCATCACCGGCATCTGCTCGTGCGTCCATTCGGGCGCCGCCCCCAGCCCGATGAAGCCCGCGCCGATGTCCTCGGCGACCGAGCGCACCTCGCGCAGGTGTTCGTTCACCTCGTCGCAGGTCTCGTGGATGGTCTCGACAGGCGCGCCCGACAACTCCAGTTGTCCGCCGGGTTCCAGGCTTACGTTCGCGCCGCCCTTCTGCAGCCCGATGATATGGCCCCCCTCTTCGATCGGCGCCCAGCCGAAGCGGTCGCGCAGCCCTTCCAGCATGGCGCGGATCGAGCGCGGGCCGTCATAGGGCAGCGGCTTCAGCGTATCGCGGCAGAAACCGAACTTCTCGTGCTCGGTGCCGATGCGCCAGTCGGCCCTGGGCTTGCAGCCCGCGGCG
>PHEG01000364.1 GCA_002842835.1 Alphaproteobacteria bacterium HGW-Alphaproteobacteria-2
GTCGAAACCGGTCTCGAAGGGCGGCCTGACGTTCCGCGCCCGCTTCGGGGTGGAGCGCAACGGCGAGAACCTGCTGGCCGAAGGCGTCTACAGCCAGAATTCGGACATCAAGGACGGCTACCCCGAGTTCACCATGCAGATGCTGATGGACCTCGGCTGGGATGCCGATCTGACCGACGATGAACGCGCTGCGATCGAGGCCTCTGGCGGGCCGAAGTCGAACTGGAAGATCGACCTTTCGGGCGGTATCCAGCGGGTGGCGATCAAGCACGAATGTGCACCCTTCGGCAACGCCAAGGCCCGCACGGTTGTGTGGAACTTCCCCGATCCGGTACCGCTGCACCGCGAGCCGCTCTACACCAACCGGCGCGATCTGGTGGCCGACTACCCGACCTACGCCGACAAGAAGTTCTGGCGCCTGCCGACGATGTACGAATCGATCCAGAAGAACGACTTCTCGCAAAGCCACCCGATCATCCTCACCTCGGGGCGTCTGGTGGAATACGAGGGCGGCGGCGACGAGACCCGGTCGAACCCCTGGCTGGCCGAGTTGCAGCAGAACATGTTCGTCGAGATCAATCCGCGGGATGCCAACAACCTCGGCGTGCGCGATGGTGCGCAGGTCTGGGTGGAAGGTCCCGAAGGTGCGAAGGTCAAGGTCATGGCCATGGTCACCGAGCGGGTGGCCGCGGGCGTCGCCTTCATGCCTTTCCACTTCGGCGGGCATCTTCAGGGCGAGGACCGGCGACACAAATACCCTGCAGGCTCCGATCCCTATGTGCTTGGCGAATCCTCGAACACTGCGCAGACCTATGGCTATGACTCGGTCACGCAGATGCAAGAGACCAAGGCCACGCTTTGCAAAATCAGCGCCGCTTGAGGAGACGACAGATGGCACGAGTCAAGTTTCTCTGCGACGCCGAGCGCTGCATCGAGTGCAACGCCTGCGTCACCGCCTGCAAGAACGAACATGAGGTGCCCTGGGGCATCAACCGCCGCCGGGTGGTGACGATCAACGACGGCAAGCCCGGCGAGCGGTCGATCTCGGTGGCCTGCATGCACTGCTCGGACGCGCCCTGCATGGCCGTCTGCCCGGTGGACTGCTTCTACCAGACGGCCGACGGGATCGTCCTGCACTCCAAGGACCTGTGCATCGGCTGCGGCTACTGCTTCTACGCCTGCCCCTTCGGCGCGCCTCAGTTCCCGCAGGCGGGCAACTTCGGCAGCCGCGGCAAGATGGACAAATGCACCTTCTGCTCGGGCGGGCCCGAGGAGAACAACAGTGCAGCCGAGTTCAGCAAATACGGCCGCAACCGTGTGGCGGAGGGCAAGCTGCCGATCTGCGCCGAGATGTGCTCGACCAAGGCGCTGCTCGCGGGCGATGGCGACGATGTTGCCAACATCTACCGCGAGCGCGTGGTGGCGCGCGGCTTCGGCTCCGGTGCCTGGGGGTGGGGCAGCGCCTACGGCCAGCAGGGCGGCTGATCCGCGCCCGACCCAGTGACGCGAGACCGGGCGGGCGGCCTTATGGGCCGCCCGTTCACGCCGGAGAGGGCGCGCGCGGTTGGCCGTGTCCCGTGACCCGCCTGCAGAGAAAGGCCCGTCAGATGAACCTGCGACTGTTTATCCCTGCGCTTCTGCTCGCCCTGGCTGCGACAGTCGGTGGCACCGGCCCCGCCGTTACGCAGGAGGCCCCGGCCATCGACCGAAGCGCCACTGGCGGCGCGCCCACACTCGACGACATTCTCGCGCGGCAGAATGCGCAGCGCGGTGGCACTGTGGACACTCAGGCGCTGGGCGCGGCCTCGCAGTCGCCCACCCCGCTCGCCGATCTGCCGCCGCGCGGTGGGTCGTCGAACGCCGACATCTTCCGGGCCCTGCGCCACAACGTGGCCGATGTGACAACCGTTACATCCGGACCCGCAACCGATGTCCTGATCCAGGATGCGGGCATGGCCTGGCTTCAGTTCCGCGACGGGCCCCTGAAGACCTGGGGCGGCTATGCGCTGCTCGGCATGATCGGCTTGCTGGCGCTCTTCTACCTGCT
>PHEG01000365.1 GCA_002842835.1 Alphaproteobacteria bacterium HGW-Alphaproteobacteria-2
CCCGCTTCGCCTCAGGCCACCGCCAGGTTGCGCAGCACATAGTGCAGCACGCCACCGTGCTCGACATATTCCTTCTCGATCGCGGTATCGATCCGGCACTTGAGCGCGATCGTCTTCTCGCGCCCGTCGGCGTGGCGGATGGTCGCTGGAACCTCCGAGAGCGGCTTCAGGTCGCCCTCGAGGCCGGTAATCGAGATCTCCGCGTCGCCCTTCAGCCCCAGACTCTTGCGGGTGTCGCCGCCGGTGAACTCGAAGGGGATCACCCCCATGCCGACAAGGTTCGAGCGGTGGATGCGCTCGAAGCTCTCGGCGATCACCGCCTTGACGCCAAGCAGCGCCGTGCCCTTGGCCGCCCAGTCGCGGCTGGAGCCCGCGCCGTATTCTACGCCGCCGATCACCACCAGCGGCACGCCCTTGTCCTTCCAGGCCATCGCCGCGTCGAAGATCGAGGACTGTTCGCCATCCGGCCCGAGCGTGTAGCCTCCCTCGACGCCGTCGAGCATCTCGTTCCTGATGCGGATGTTCGCGAAGGTGCCGCGCATCATCACCTCGTGGTTGCCACGCCGCGACCCGTAGGAGTTGAATTCGCGCACCGGTACCTGCCGTTCGATCAGGTATTTCCCGGCGGGCGAGCTGTCCTTGAACGATCCGGCAGGCGAGATGTGGTCGGTGGTGATCATGTCGCCCAGGATCGCGAGGATCCGCGCCCCCTCGATATCGGAAATCGTGCCCGGTTCGGGCGACATGCCGCGGAAATAGGGCGGGTTCTGCACATAGGTGGATTGCGGCGGCCAGTCATAGGTTTCCGAGTCGGTGGTCTCAACCGCCTGCCATTTCTCGTCGCCCTTGAAGACATCGGCATATTTCGACTGGAAGGCCGCGCGTGTCACCGTCTTGTGGACGAGATCGGCGATTTCCTTGTTGGTGGGCCAGATATCTTTCAGGTAGACTGGTTTGCCGTCCTTCGAGGTGCCCAGCGGCTCCGTCGTCAGGTCGATGTTCATATCGCCCGCCAGCGCATAGGCCACGACGAGCGGCGGCGAGGCCAGATAGTTGGCGCGCACATCGGGGCTGATCCGGCCCTCGAAATTGCGGTTTCCCGAAAGCACCGACACGGCGATCAGGTCGTTCTCACCGATGGATTTGGAGATTTCCGGCTGCAGCGGCCCCGAGTTGCCGATGCAGGTGGTGCAACCATAGCCAACCAGGTTGAAGCCGATGGCGTCCAGGTCTTCCTGCAAGCCTGCCGCCTCGAGGTATTCGCTGACCACCTGGGATCCGGGCGCGAGCGAGGTCTTGACCCAGGGCTTGCGGGTGAGGCCCAGCGCGCGGGCCTTGCGCGCCACCAGCCCGGCGCCGATCATCACATAGGGGTTGGAGGTGTTGGTGCAGGAGGTGATCGAGGCGATCACCACCGACCCGTCGCGCAGCTTGTAATCTTCGCCCGCGACGGCGGCGGATTTGCGGATATCGCCCGCGCCGTTCGCGCGCGCGCCCTCGGCGGCCATGTCGCGCGATTGCGCGCCAACATCGACGCCCCGATATTCGCCCACGACCTTGTAGAAACCGCCTGCGGCAGCGGTCAGCGGCGTGTAATCCTGCGGGCGCTTGGGGCCCGAGATGGCCGGCACGATCTCGCCCATGTCCAGATGCAGCGTATCGGTATAGACCGGGTTGTAATCGGCCCCACGCCACATGCCCTGGGCTTTGGCATAGGCCTCGACCAGCGCGATGCGGTCCTTGTCGCGCCCGGTCTGTTCCAGATAGCGCAGGGTTTCCGCATCAACGGGGAAAAAGCCGCAGGTCGCGCCGTATTCGGGGGCCATGTTGGCGATGGTGGCGCGGTCGGCCAGCGGCAGGTGATCGAGCCCCTCGCCGTAGAATTCCACGAACTTGCCCACCACGCCCTTCGTCTGTGGCGGTGGTGCCCTCGACCATCTGCCCGGTCAGCCTGAAGCCCACCACCTCGGGGATCAGCATCGAGACGGGCTGGCCCAGCATCGCGGCCTCGGCCTCGATCCCGCCCACGCCCCAGCCCAGCACGGCCAGGCCGTTGACCATGGTGGTGTGGCTGTCGGTGCCTACCAGCGTATCCGGGTAGGCCACGGTCTCGCCCGCCTGATCGGTGTCGGTCCAGACGGTCTGCGCCAGATATTCCAGGTTGACCTGATGGCAGATACCGGTGCCGGGCGGCACGACGCGGAAGTTGTTGAACGCCTTCTGCCCCCATTTCAGGAAGGTGTAGCGTTCGATGTTGCGTTCATATTCGCGGTCCACGTTCATCTGGAAGGCACGCGGATTGCCGAATTCGTCGATCATCACCGAATGGTCGATCACCAGATCGACCGGGGCCAGCGGGTTGATCTTTTGGGCATCACCCCCAAGCGCCTTGATCCCGTCGCGCATCGCGGCAAGATCCACCACCGCCGGCACGCCGGTGAAATCCTGCATCAGGACGCGCGCCGGGCGATAGGCGATCTCGCGCGGGTTCCTGCCACCCTGCGCAGCCCATTCGGCAAAAGCGCGGATGTCCTCGAGGCTCACGGTCTTGCCGTCCTCGAAGCGCAGCATGTTCTCCAGCACCACCTTCAGGCTCGCGGGCAGACGCGAGAAATCGCCCGGCGACGCTCCGGCCCCCGGCCGTCAGCGTCTTGCGTGTCTTGGCGGAATCCTGTCCGACGGTGATCGGCATGGCGGGCCTCCCGGGCTGGCGAATGGCTGCACGATGTCCCTGCCCTCATGCCCCGTCGGGGCAATCGAAGCAAGGGAGTCGCGGCTCATGTATACCACGGTGCACCGAAAATCCAGCCCGCCGCGCGGCGCTATTTCACGATTATCTCGGGCCCCATGAAGGTGGTGGGAAGGAAGGTCGAAAGCCAGGGGATGTAGGTCACCATGATCAGGAAGACGAAGAGCACGGCGAGGAACGGCAGCGCGGCCTTCACCACCGCCATCATGGGCATTCCCGCCACCCCCGAGGTGACGAAGAGGTTGAGCCCCACCGGCGGCGTGATCATGCCGATCTCCATGTTTACCACCATGATGATGCCGAGGTGGATGGGGTCGATGCCCAGCTCGATGGCGATCGGGAAGACCAGCGGCGCGACGATCACGATGAGCCCCGAGGGCTCCATGAACTGCCCGCCGATCAGCAGGATCACGTTGACGATGACGAGAAACATCACCGGCCCCAGCCCTGCGGCCAGCATGATCTCCGCCACCTGCTGGGGGATGCGTTCCTCGGTCAGCACATGCTTGAGGATCAGCGCGTTGGCGATGATGAACATCAGCACCATGGTCAGCTTGCCGGCCTCGTAGAGCGTGCGCCGCACGTCGTCGTGGAAGAAGGCCGTCACCAGCGCCCAGGGCCTGCGCCAGAGGCTCAGGTTGGGCCCGCCCGCCACCGCGAGCGGCCCCATGTCGCGATAGACGAAACAGGCGACCGCGAAGGCATAGACGGCGGCCACCGCAGCAGCCTCGGTGGGGGTGAAGACGCCGCCGTAGATGCCGCCCAAGATGATGACGATGAGAAAGAGCCCCCATCCCGCCTCGCGCCCGGCGGCGAGAACCTCGCCCCAGCCCGCCCAGTCGCCCTTCGGCATGTCGCGCAGCCGGGCGATGACATAGATCGCCACCATCAGCATGAAGCCCGCCACCAGCCCCGGGATGATGCCCGCGAGGAACATCCGCCCGACCGAGACCTCGGTTGCCGAGGCATAGACCACCATCACGATGGAGGGCGGTATGAGGATGCCGAGCGTGCCCGCATTGGCGATCACGCCCGCCGCGAACTCGCGCGTGTAGCCCGCCTGACGCATGGCGGCGATCACGATGCTGCCGATCGCCACTACCGTGGCGGGCGACGAGCCCGAAAGCGCGGCGAACATCATGCAGGCGAAGACCCCGGCGATCGCCAGCCCACCGCGGAAATGCCCCACGCAGGCAATGGCGAAGCGGATGATGCGCGCCGCCACGCCGCCGGTGGACATGAAGGCCGAGGCGAGAACGAAGAAGGGGATGGCGAGCAGCGTGTAATGCCCCGCCATGGCCTGAAAGAACATCTGCGCGACGGAGGCCAGCGAGGTGTCCGAGAGCACGAGCAGGAAGAGGATCGACGAGAAACCGAGCGCGATGGCGATCGGCACGCCGATCAGCAGAAGCCCGATGATGAGCGCGAAGAGGATGGCGACCGACATGGCTCAGTTTCCCTTCCCGTGGTCCGCATCCGCCAGGGCGTCCTGGGCTTCGTGGCTGGCGATCAGCGTCTCGGTCTCGCCCCGCGCGAGCTTGAGCGACGCCTGCACCAGCCGCAGCAGCAGAAGCGCCGCACCGACGGGCAGGATGACATAGGGGATGAAGCGCGGCAGCTTGCCGTAGGCGTCACCATCATTCATCCAGGGCTCTATGAAGCGAAGGGCATCGGGCATCGGGATGTCCTCGGTCTCGTACCAGCCGCGATAGCTGGTGCGCCGCATCTCCTCGAAGCCCAAGGGAAACCACCGCCCGGTCGTCTGCGGCAGGTTGGC
>PHEG01000366.1 GCA_002842835.1 Alphaproteobacteria bacterium HGW-Alphaproteobacteria-2
CTCGCGCGAGTTGAACTTGCCGGTGCATTCCAGCACCACGTCGCAGCCCGACCAGTCGAGTTCCGCCGGGTCGTAGGTGGAGGACACCTCGATCGGTCCGCGCCCCAGATCGAGCGTGTTGCCCGCCACCGCGATCTCGCCCGGGTAGCGGCCATGCACACTGTCGTAGCGCAGCAGATGCGCCGCGGTCTCGATCGGCCCGGTGGCGTTGAGCTTGACCACCGCCACATCGTTGCGCGCGCTCTGCGCGATATGCGACAGCGTGCAACGCCCGATGCGCCCGAAACCGTTGATGCCGACCGTCACCGTCATGCGAAACCTCCTGAAGCCGCGCCCCGCGCCAGGGCTTGGCCGGGTCTATAGACAAGCCGGGACAAGGGATAAAGCCGGAATTCGGGGCGGCGGCAGAGGGTTAGCGCTAACCTCGCGGTTGCGGCGCGTCACCCGCGCATGTGCCGCACCCGCGCACCCCATTCGATGGCCGCGCAGTGCAGCCGGTCGATGTTGAGCTCGTGGCGGATCTCGGCCAGCATCCTCAGTTCCGTCTCGCCGAGCCTCCCGTCCGCGGCGGCCACGTCGCAAGCCAGCGCATAGCCCGTCTCGCGCAGCCGCTCGGGCAGCGCCGAGCGCACCAGCCCGAAGAGCGCGTCGAGCCCATCCTCCTCCTCGAAAAGATCGAGCACGGTCTGCGAGACCCGGCGGATACGGTCGCTGTCGTAGTCGGCGAAGACCGGCAGATGATCGATCAGATCCTCGATGGTGACGAGTTCCGCGGTGCGCATCTCCTCGTCCGAGGCCGAGGTGGCGATCATCAGCGCCACCAGCGCATCCTGTGGCGAGAAGGATGGAAGGGCTTCGGTCACGGCGGGCCTCACTCTGTGCTGCGCCTGCACAATATTGACGTCGCGCGCCCCCGGCAATAGGTAGCGGCACCATGTCCCGGCGGGCCACTGCCAGCCTTTCGTCATTCCCGGAACCCAGACCATGACCTGCCTGCGCGATGTCGCGATGAAATCGAAATCCTGGCCCTTCGAGGAAGCGCGCAAGCTGCTCAAACGCTACGAGGCTGCACCGCCCGAAAAGGGTCATGTGCTCTTCGAGACCGGCTACGGGCCTTCTGGCCTGCCGCATATAGGCACCTTCGGTGAGGTTGCGCGCACGACGATGATCCGCCGCGCCTTCGAGGTGATCAGCGATATCCCGACGCGGCTGATCTGCTTCTCCGACGACGTGGACGGCATGCGCAAGGTGCCCGACAACGTGCCCAACCCCGAGATGCTGCGCGAGCACCTGCAACGCCCGCTGACCAGCGTGCCCGACCCGTTCGGCACGCATGAAAGTTTCGGCCACCACAACAACGCCATGCTGCGCCGGTTTCTGGACACCTTCGGGTTCCAGTATGAATTCATCAGCGCGACGGAGTTCTACAAATCCGGCCGGTTCGACGACACGCTGCGCCTTGCCGCCGAACGCTACGACCGGCTGATGGAGATCATGCTGCCGTCCTTGCGCGAGGAGCGCCAGCAGACCTATTCGGTCTTCCTGCCCATTCACCCCGAGACGGGGCGCGTGCTGTACGTCCCGATCAAGCATGTCGATCCGAAGGAGGCGACCGTCACCTTCGACGACGAGACCGGGCGCGAATGGACGCTGCCTGTGACCGGCGGGCAGGTGAAGCTGCAATGGAAGCCCGATTTCGGCGCCCGCTGGGCGGCGCTGGGGGTCGATTTCGAGATGTATGGCAAGGATCATTCCTCGAACACCCCGATCTACGATGGCATCTGCCGCGCACTCGGCGCCCGCCCGCCCGAGCATTTCGTCTACGAGCTGTTCCTCGACGACCACGGGCAGAAGATCTCGAAGTCGAAGGGCAACGGGCTGACCATCGACGAATGGCTGACCTATGCGGCGACCGAGAGCCTTTCCTACTTCATGTATCAGAAGCCCCGCACGGCCAAGCGGCTGTGGTGGGACGTGATCCCCAAGGCGGTGGACGAATATCACCAGCAACTGCGCGCCTTCCCCGGGCAG
>PHEG01000367.1 GCA_002842835.1 Alphaproteobacteria bacterium HGW-Alphaproteobacteria-2
CCTCGCCACGCACCGGGCGCGGGTCGAGACGACCGGGGCAGAACCCCCGGCGCTGGCGGCCGCACTGGCCGCCGCAGGTTACCCCGCCCGCGAGGCCCATGCCCGGCTGCACATCGGAGGCATGCATTGCGGCTCCTGCGTGGGGCGCATCGAGGCGGCGCTGATGGCGGTTCCAGGGGTCACGGCGGCGAGCGTCAACCTCGCAGCGCAGAGTGCCGATGTGCGCTGGCTCACTGGCGACGCGACGCAGGATACGCTGCGCGCAGCCGTGGCGCGGGCGGGCTACGAGGTTCTCGACACCGGCGACACGGCCACCGAGGCCGCCGGGGGGCAGGAGGCACAAGAGGGTGCCGCGATGCGGCGGCGCTTCCTTCTGGCGGCCCTGCTCTCGCTGCCGGTCTTGGTGCTGGCCATGGGGCCGCATGTCGTGCCGGCCCTGCACGACCTGATCGGCGCGACCATCGGTCATGTCGGAGACCGCGTGGCGCAGATGGCGCTGACCACGCTGGTGCTGGCAGGGCCGGGGCGCGTCTTCTTCGCCCGCGGCCTGCCCACGCTCTGGCGCGGCTCGCCGGACATGAACGCGCTGGTCGCGCTCGGGACCGGCGCGGCGTGGACCTATTCGGCGGTCGCAACGCTGGCGCCGGGACTTCTGCCCGCGGCGAGCCGAGTGGTCTATTTCGAGGCTGCGGCGGCGATCGTGACTCTGATCCTGATGGGCCGCTGGCTGGAGGCGGGGGCGCGCGGGCGCACTGGCGCCGCGATCCGCGAACTGGCCGGGCTGCGCCCCGCCACGGCGAGGGTGGAACGCAGCAGCGGAGCCGCAGACGTGCCGCTCGCCGAGGTAACGGCAGGCGATGTTCTGATCCTGCGCCCGGGCGAGCGCGTGCCGGTGGACGGCGAGATCATCGAGGGCCAAAGCCATATCGACGAGAGCATGATCACCGGCGAGCCGCTGCCGGTGGCGAAGGCACCGGGCGCGCAGGTGGTGGGTGGCACGGTGAATGGCACCGGCGGCCTGCGTGTCCGCGCCACCGCCGTGGGCGGCGACACGGTACTCGCGCAGATCGAACGCATGGTGACAGAGGCGCAGGCCGCCAAGCTGCCGGTGCAAGCGCTGGTGGACCGGGTGACGCTCTGGTTCGTGCCTGCCGTGATCGCGGTGGCGCTGGTCACCGTCGCGTCCTGGCTTGCGCTGGGGCCCGAGCCGCGGCTGACGCACGCGCTGGTCGCCGGGGTCTCGGTGCTGATCGTCGCCTGCCCCTGCGCCATGGGGCTGGCCACGCCGGTTTCCATACTCGTGGGCACGGGGAGGGCAGCACAGATGGGGGTGCTCTTCCGCAAGGGCGACGCGCTGCAACGGCTGGAGCGGGTGGGCACGATCGTCTTCGACAAGACCGGCACACTGACCGAAGGCCGCCCGGCGCTTACAGATCTGTGCCCCGCCCCGGGCTGGACGGAGGATGCGCTCCTGCGTCTCGCCGCCGCCGCCGAGGCGCGCTCCGAGCACCCGATTGCGCGGGCCGTCCTATCCGGGGCGAAAGCGCGCGGGCTGAACCTGCCCCGCGCCAATGCCGCCGAGGCAATTGCCGGTGCGGGGCTCCGCGCCGAAGTCGAGGGCCGCAGCGTGCTGATCGGCGCGGCGCGGCTGATGCAGGCCGAAGGGGTGGAGACCGGCGAGACCGGCGCAGTGGCCGAGGCGTTGGCGCATGAGGGCCGCACACCGGTTCTGGTGGCGGTGGACGGGCGCATCGCGGGTGCGCTGGGCGTTGCCGACCCGGTGAAGGCGGCCACACCCGCAGCGCTTGCCGAACTGCGCGGGCGGGGGCTGCGCCTCGCGCTTGTGACCGGCGACGCCCGGGCCACTGCCGATGCCGTGGCGCGTGCTCTGGGTATCGACGAGGTCGTGGCCGAGGTGCCGCCCGAAGGCAAGGTCGCGGCCATCGAGCGGCTGCGCGCCGCGGCGCCGGGCGCCGGGCTCGCTTTCGTCGGCGACGGCATCAACGATGCGCCCGCGCTCGCCGCCGCGGACTTTTCTGGGCCTTCGGCTACAACGTGGCGCTGATCCCGGTCGCGGCGGGGGTGCTCTGGCCCGTCTGGGGCGTGCAGCTCTCGCCGGTGCTGGCCAGCGCCGCCATGGCGCTCTCCAGCGTTGCGGTACTCACGAACGCGCTGCGCCTGCGCGGTCTAGGGCGCGGGCGGCAGGCGGCAAAAGACCACGCCCCGACAGGACAGGCGGCCAGGGTCGCAGAGGCCACATGAGCCACCGCCGCGTCGCCATCCTGATTTCGGGCGGCGGCTCGAACATGCTCGCGCTCGTGCGTTCGATGACGGGCGCCCACCCGGCGCGTCCCTGCCTCGTGCTCTCCAACGTGCGCGGGGCGGGCGGGCTCGCCAGGGCCGCGGCCCTCGGCATCCCGGTCGCATGCGTCGATCACCGGTCCTTCGGGGCGGACCGCGCCGGCTTCGAGGCCGCACTCAACGACGCACTCGCCCCGCACGCGCCCGACATCCTCTGCCTCGCAGGGTTCATGCGCATCCTGACGCCGGTCTTCACCGCGTGCTGGGCGGGGCGGATGCTCAACATTCATCCCTCGCTGCTGCCGAAGTACCCGGGCCTGCATACCCACGCACGGGCAATCGCGGCGGGCGACCGGGAAGCGGGGTGCAGCGTGCACGAGGTCACCGCCGATCTCGATGCCGGGCCGATCCTTGGTCAGGCGCGGGTGCCTGTGCTGCCCGGCGACACGCCCGAGAGCTTGGCCGCGCGCGTGCTGGAACAGGAACACAGGCTCTACCCCGCCGTGCTACGCCGCTTTGCAGCGGACGACCGCAGGCCGGTGCTCCTGCCATGAGCACGGCCCTCACCACGATCCGGAACCTCGGCCCGGCGATGGCGGCAGCCTTCGCGCGTGCGGGCATCGCCACGGCAGAGGAACTGCGCGCGCTGGGGCCAGATGCCGCCTATGCACGGCTTCTGGCCACGGGCGAACGGCCGCATTTCATCGCATATTATGCGCTGGTGATGGGGCTGATGGGGCGCCCCTGGAACGACTGCCGGGGGGCTGAAAAGACGGCGCTGCGGGCGCGCTTCGATGCGATCTGCGCAGCACGCAACAACAATGCGGAGGGAGGCGAAACCGGGCTGGACTGCAGGTTGGCGGAAATCGGCGTGATCAGGCCGCGACGCTGAAACCGGGAACGCAACGGGAGGGCCCCCGCCGACCCGGGAACCCTCCCTCACCCCACCGGCGCTCCCACCGGCATTCGAGTGACTGGTTGCATCCCGGCCATCCTGGCCCTGCCATCACGATAGGCCGGG
>PHEG01000368.1 GCA_002842835.1 Alphaproteobacteria bacterium HGW-Alphaproteobacteria-2
CACCGCCCGGTCTGGCAAATGCCCGCGCCATGGCCTAATTGGGCGATCGGAAGACGCGCGAGAGGCGAGGACGGCATGGCGAAGATCACCTACATCGAGTTCAACGGCACCGAGCATCTGGTGGAAGTGCCCAACGGGCTGACCGTGATGGAAGGCGCGCGCGACAACAACATTCCCGGCATCGAGGCCGATTGCGGCGGCGCCTGCGCCTGTTCCACCTGCCATGTCTATGTGGACGAGGGCTGGGTGGACCGCCTGCCCGCCAAGGAGGCGATGGAAGAGGACATGCTCGACTTCGCCTTCCAGCCCGATCCGCGCCGCTCGCGGCTCACCTGCCAGCTTCGCGTCAGCGACGCGCTCGACGGGCTCGTGGTGCGCATGCCCGAAAAGCAGATCTGAGCGCCTCGGGCGCTCAGCCCTTGCGGTAGGCGCCCACCTCCAGGAGCCGCGTCTCGAAACGCTCGATGCGGGCTTCGGCGCGCGCGTCCTGCGCGGCCATAGCCTCGAGCAGCGCCTCGATCATCAGGAACGCTCCTGCGAGCGGGAACATCAGGTTCGGCCCGCGCATCGGCGGACGCAACACCCGCCAGGCACCGCGCGCCAATGGCGAGGTGTAGCCGTCGGTGATGGCGAGCAGCCGGGCGCCGCGGGTGCGGGCGGCATCGGCGGCACGCAGCACTTCCGAGGAGTAATGCGCGAAAGAGATGGCGATCACCACATCCTCGGGCTCGGCTTCGGTCAGCGCGTCGAGGATCAGACCGGGCTGCGAGGGTGCGGGCACGATGTTGGAATGCGCCATGCCGCCGCGATAGGTGAAGTAATGCGCCAGCGCATAGGCGGTGCGCACCCCGATGCAATGCACCTGCCGGGCCGCCAGCAGATGCGGCACGATCTCGGCCAGTGCCGCCAGGCTGCGCGGCGCAAAGACATCTGCGACATTCGCTTCGGCGGCGGCCCGCAGCTCTGCCATGAGCCGCTCCGGCGGCCGGTGCGAGAGTGCCGCGGCGCGCGCGGCATAGCCCGATGCACCGCCGCGCAGCACCTGCTGCACCGCGCCGCGGGCCTGCTCGAAGCCCGAGAAGCCCAGCGCCTGCGCCAGCCGCACCACCGTGTTGGGGTTGGTGCCCGCCAGATCGGCCAGCGAGCGAACGGAGTTGAAGGCCAGTTCCTCGGGCCGGTCGGCCAGCCATGCGGCGAGCGCACGCAGCCGCGGCGGCGCGGATCCGGCCAGCGGAAGCAACCGCTCGCGGATGTCGTCGAGGCGCATGGGCGCATGGTCGGTCATTCTGGCTCCGTTCCGCTGCGAGGCGACGATACATTCGCATTATCCGTTGACACAAGTCATACGCCTGTTTCATGCCTGTCCCGTCCCGCGGTAGCGACTCGCGGTCGACGGGGGGTGTCCGCCAGAGGGCCGGACGAAAGATCAACAGGAGGATTGCATGACACGTTTCTGGATGGCGGGTGCCGCCGCCGCGCTGGCGCTGACGACTGGCGCGGCCATGGCGCAGAACCAGACCTTCATCTCGATCGGCACCGGCGGCGTGACCGGGGTCTATTACCCCGCGGGCGGTGCTATCTGCCGGCTGGTAAACCGCGACCGCGCCACCCACGGCATCCGCTGCGGGGTGGAATCGACCGGTGGCTCGATCTTCAACATCAACGCGATCCGCGCGGGCGAGCTGGAATTCGGTGTCGCCCAGTCCGACTGGCAATTCCACGCCTTCCACGGCACCTCGAAATTCGAGGAGAACGGCGCCTTCGAGGGGCTGCGCGCCGTGTTCTCGCTGCACCCGGAGCCCTTCACCGTGGTCGCGCGCGCCGATGCGGGCATCAAGACCTTCGACGATCTCAAGGGCAAGCGCGTGAACATCGGCAACCCCGGCTCCGGCCAGCGCGGCACGATGGACGTCGTGCTCGCCGCCAAGGGCTGGACGACCGCCGATTTCTCGGTCGCCTCCGAACTGCCGCCCGCCGAACAGGCCGCGGCGCTCTGCGACAACAATGTGGACGCGATGGTCTA
>PHEG01000369.1 GCA_002842835.1 Alphaproteobacteria bacterium HGW-Alphaproteobacteria-2
GGCGAGAGCGCGGCGAAGATCCTCGCCGACGCGCAGGCCGTGGCCGGGGCAGGGGCCTATGCGGTGGTGCTGGAGAAGATCACTGCGCCGCTGGCAGACGAGATTACCCGCGAGGTGCCGATCCCCACCATCGGCATTGGGGCATCGGTGGGCTGCGACGGCCAGGTTCTGGTGATCGACGACATGCTGGGGCTCTTCCGGGCCTTCAAGCCGAAGTTCGCCAAGCGATATGCGGATCTTGGCGGGCAGGCCGACGCCGCCATCGCCGCCTATGCCGAAGAGGTGCGCGCGCGCCGTTTCCCCGGCCCCGAGCATGTCTATGGCGCCGAGGCGCCGGGCAAGGGCGGTTGAGCATGGAGATCGTCCGCAGCCGCGACGCTCTGCGCGCCCGGGTCGCGGGCTGGAAGGCCGCGGGGGCGCGCGTGGGCGTGGTGCCGACCATGGGGGCGCTGCACGCTGGGCACCTGAGCCTCGTCGAAGCGGCGCAGGCGGGGGCGGACCGTGTGATCGTGACGCTCTTCGTCAACCCGCGCCAGTTCAACGCCGCCTCCGATCTGGCCGCCTATCCCCGGACCGAGACCGAGGACGCGGCGAAGCTCGCACCCCTCGGGGTGGATGCGCTCTACGCGCCAGGCCTGGCAGAAATCTATCCCGAGGGCTTCGCCACCACCGTCTCGGTGGCCGGGCTCAGCGAGGGGCTCTGCGGCGCGCACCGGCCCGGGCATTTCGACGGTGTCGCCACCGTGGTGAGCAAGCTCCTGCTCCAGACTGGCGCCGACCGCGCCTTTTTCGGCGAGAAGGACTGGCAGCAGTTGCAGGTTGTTCGTCGGCTGGTCACGGATCTGGACATTCCCGTCGAGATAGTCGGCTGTCCGACGGTGCGCGAGGCCGACGGGCTGGCGCTCTCGTCGCGCAACGCGCGGCTCTCGCCCGGGGCGCGCACCGTGGCGCCCGCGCTGCACGCCGCGATGCAGCAGGCGGCGGCGGCGATCCGCGGCGGGGCAGGGGTGGCAGAGGCGCTGGCCGGGGCCGCGCGGGCAGCAGAGGCGGCGGGCTACGAGCGGGTGGAATATATCGAACTGCGCGACGCGGCGAGCCTTGCTCCCCTTGCAGCAGCCCCGCAGGCCCCTGCGCGGCTCTTGGCCGCCGCCTGGCTCGACGGGGTGCGACTCATCGACAACCTCGCGCTTTGAGCCGAGCCTTTTCTTTTCGCGGGGCCTGACCTAGTCTCTCTGCGCCGCGACATCCGTGGTGAGGGAGGCAGCATGACCGAGTCCCAGGCGCCGCTTCTGATCAAGCGCTATGCCAGCCGTCGGCTCTACAATACCGAGACGAGCGATTACGTCACGCTGGAAGACGTGGCGCGCTTCATCCGCGGCGGTCGCGAGGTGCAGATCGTCGATCTGAAGACGGGCGACGACCTGACGCGGCAGTATCTTCTCCAGATCATCGCCGAGCACGAGAGCCGCGGCGAGAACGTGCTGCCCGTCAATGTGCTGACAGATCTGGTGCGCAGCTATGCCACCCAGGCGCAGAGCGTGGTGCCACAGTTTCTGGCGCAGTCCTTCGAGATGCTGCGCGAGAGCCAGGAACAGATGATGGAAAACCTGAAAACCATGAACCCCGTGGCCTCGGCCATGGGCGGCTTCGAGGAGATGCAGCGCCGCCAGCAGGAGTTTCTCTCGAGCCTGATGGGAGGGTTCGGCGGGCGGCGCGGCGAGAAGCCCGCGGCACCCGAAGAGGGAGCGGCGCAGGACCTCGCCGAGATCAAGCGCCAGCTCGCCGAGTTGCAGGCGAAGCTCGCCAGGCTCCAGAAATAGGTGCCGGGTCGCGATGACCGGCGACCGGGGGCGCATCACGCTCTGGGGGGTCGAGATCTTCGTTGCAATGGCCGAGGAGGGCAGCGTTTCGGGCGCTGCGCGGCGGCTGGGGGCCAGCCTTTCGGCAGTGAGCCAGCAACTCAGCAATCTGGAGCGGGCGCTGGGTGTGCCGCTCCTCGTTCGCGCGGCGCGGCCGATC
>PHEG01000370.1 GCA_002842835.1 Alphaproteobacteria bacterium HGW-Alphaproteobacteria-2
CGCGCCGCCAGGCCCAGCACCAGGAAACTCATGGCGATGCGGTGATCGAGCCGCGCCGCCACCGTCGCCCCGCCGGGCACGCCGCCCGGGCCCATCCCGTGCACCGTCAGGCTGTCCTGCGTCTCCTCGACCCGCACGCCGCAGGCCTCCAGCCCGCGCGCCATGGCATCGATCCGGTCGCTTTCCTTTACCCGCAGTTCGCGCACCCCGCGCATCACCGTGGTGCCCTCGGCGCAGGCCGCCACCGCGGCGAGGATCGGGAATTCGTCTATCATGCTCGCCGCACGTTCGGGCGACGTTTCCACCCCCTTGAGGTCCGGCGAGAAGCGCACCCGTAGGTCGGCCACCGGCTCGCCGCCCTCGTCGCGGCGGTTCTCCAGCCGGATATCGGCGCCCATCTCGGCCAGCGTCGCGTAGAGCCCGGCGCGCGTGGGGTTGAGCCCGATGCCGGGCACCAGCACGTCCGAGTCCTCGACGATCAGCGCCGCCGCCACCGGAAAGGCTGCCGACGAGGGATCGCGCGGCACGGCGATGGTCTGCGGCCGCAGTTCCGGCTGACCGGTGAGGATGATCTCGCGCCCCTCCGGTCCCGCCTCGATGCGGACCCCGGCGCCGAAGCCCGCCAGCATCCGCTCGGTATGGTCGCGCGTGGGTTCCGCCTCGATCACAACCGTCTCGCCCGGCGCGTTGAGACCGGCCAGCAGCACCGCCGATTTCACCTGCGCCGATGGCACCGGCAGCGCATAGCGCACCGGCACCGGCTGCGCGGCGCCGGTCAGCGTGGTCGGCAGCCGCCCGCCCGCGCGCCCCCGCGCCTCGGCCCCGAAGAGCGCGAGCGGCCCGGTCACGCGCCCCATGGGGCGCGCGCGCAGGCTCGCATCGCCGGTGAAGGTGGCGGTTATGGGCGTCGTCGCCATCGCGCCCATGATCAGCCGCACCCCGGTGCCGGAATTGCCGCAGTCGATCACGTCATCGGGCTCGGCGAAGCCGCCGGTGCCCACGCCATGCACTGACCACGCGCCCGGCCCGTGCTGCACGACATCCGCCCCGAAGGCGCGCATGGCGCGCGCGGTGTCGAGAACGTCCTGCCCTTCCAGCAGCCCGGTGATGCGCGTCTCGCCAACGGCCAGCGCGCCGAGGATCAGCGCACGGTGGCTGACGGACTTGTCCCCGGGAATGTCCGCGGTGCCGCGCAACCCGCGCGAGGCATGGGCGCTCATCGGCTGCGGGTCTGCATGCTGTGCCATGGGCGCTCCTCCGCCGGGATCCGGCCCGCGTGATAGACGAGCCCCCGCCCCGCGTCCATGTCCCCGGCGGCTGCGCCCGCTCAGAAGAGCGAGAAATACTCCCGCTCCTCCCACTCCGAGACGGTGAAGAGATAACGCTCCCACTCGGCACGCTTGATATGGGCCAGGTAGCGCTGCACCTCGGCGCCGAAGGCCGCACGCACGAAGCCACTCTCCTCCCAGGCCTCGATTGCGGCGATCAGGCTGCGCGGCAGGCGCGGCGCCTCTCCCGCATAGGGGGTTTCCACCGGTTCGGGCGCGGCCAGCCCGCGCGACACACCGTCGAGCCCGGCCAGCGCTTGCGAGGCGAAGAAAAGGAACGGGTTGGCCGCGGGCTCCGCTACCCGGTTCTCGATGCGCGCGGCGGGGTCTCCGGGCCGGATCAGTGCGCGGATCATCGCGCCCTTGTTGTCGCGCCCCCACTGGATGCGGTCGGGGGCAAGCTGCCCGGGCTGGTAGCGCTTGTAGCCGTTCACAGTGGGCGTCGACAGCAGGCAGGTCGCCGCCGCATTTTCCAGCAATCCCGCGATCCAGCCGGAAGCCGTGCGCGTGAGGCCGCCGTCGGCCGTGGCAAAGAGACTCTCGCCCGTCTCCGCCGCCAGCACCGACTGGTGCAGATGCCAGCCCGAAGGCAGCACATCCGGTCTGCGCGGGCGGCACATGAAGCTGGCGTGCAACCCGCGCTGACGGCAGGTCTCCTTCACCAGCGCGCGGAAGAGCAGCATGTTCTC
>PHEG01000371.1:0-3450 GCA_002842835.1 Alphaproteobacteria bacterium HGW-Alphaproteobacteria-2
CATGGGCAAAGCGGCAGGGCCGGAGTCGCTCGACGCATGGATCGGGCGCGAGGAGAGGGCCGGGGAACGCCTCTCGGCCGAGACGGTGCGCCGCTTCCGCGCCACGCTTGATCTGCCCGAGGGCCCGCTCGTCGAGGGCACCGAGGCGCCGCCGCTCGTCCACCTCTGCCTCGCGCCACCGGCCCTTCCCCCTGCCGCGCTGGGTCCCGACGGCCACCCCGCACGCGGCGGCTTCCTGCCCCCGGCACCGGGGCGGCGGATGTGGGCGGGCGGCGCCTTCCGGCTGCGCCGGGCGCTGCGCATCGGCGAGAAGGTGACGCGGCTATCCATGATCGCCGACATCGCCCGCAAGGAGGGGCGCAGCGGGCCGCTCGTCTTCGTGACCGTGAACCATGCGATTGCCGGGGAGGACGGGCTCGCCGTCGAGGAACGCCAGGACATCGTGTATCGCGCCGGCGCTGGCACCGCCCACACCGCACAGCCCGCGCCAGAAGGACGCTGGCGCGCGCAGGCCGATGCCTCGGCGGTGACGCTCTTCCGCTACTCGGCGCTCACCTTCAACGGCCACCGCATCCACTACGACCACCCCTATGCCACCGGGGTCGAGGGTTACCCCGGCCTCGTGGTGCACGGGCCGCTGCAAGCGACATGGCTGTGCCATTTCGCCGCCCGGCTGCGCGGCGGGCCGCCCGCGCGCTTTGCCTTCCGCAGCCTCTCGCCGGTGTTCGCGGACGCACCACTCTGGCTTAACGCCGACGAGGGTGCCGGAGGCGGCCTGAAGCTCTGGACCGCGGCCGGGGGCGGACCCGTGGCAATGCAGGCCGAAGCCGACTGGGAGGCGGGCTGAGCGGGGCCCGCTTGCGAAGCCCCGCACGGGCGGGCAAGGTATCGGCCCGGCACAGGGAGACGAGGATGGGCGACAGGCTGGAGCTTTTCCGCGGTGTGGTGCACCCATGGCACCAGGACCATTTCGGGCACATGAACGTGCGCCACTATGCGCCCTTCTTCGACGACGCGAGCTATCACATGTGGACGCGGCTCGGGATCGCCTTCTCCGACATGCTGGCGCAGCACGGGGTGCATTGCGTCAGCGCCCAGGCCACCACGCGCTTTGTCCGTGAACTCGTGGCAGGCGACCTGATCGTGATCGATGGCGTGGTAAGCCGCATCGGCACCAGGAGCGCCACATTCCATCTGCGCATGCTGCATGCCGACACAGGCGCTCTGCACGCGACCTACGATCTCGTCGAGGTGTTCTTCGATCCCGAGACGCGCGCCTCGGCACCGATGCCGCCCGGCGTCCGGGAAAAGCTCGCGGCCCATTACCTGCCGCCGGAGGCGGAGTGAGCGGCTTCGCCGCAGCGGCGGAGGCGGCAGCGGAGCGGCTGCGCACTCTCTTCGAGCCGACGCCGCTTTCCCGCAACGATCACCTCTCGGCACGGCTCGGCGCCGACATCTGGCTCAAGCGCGAGGACCTCTCGCCCGTGCGCAGCTACAAGCTGCGAGGCGCGTTCAACGCGATTTCCAAGGTGCTGGCGCGCGGCGGCACGCGGCGCTTCGTCTGCGCGAGCGCCGGAAACCACGCGCAAGGGGTGGCCTATGTCTGCCGCCACTTTGGCGTGGAGGGGGTGATCTTCATGCCGGTCACCACGCCGCAGCAGAAGATCGGCAAGACGCGGATGTTCGGCGGCGGCCAGGTGCGCATCGAGCTGGTGGGGGATTTCTTCGATGCCACGCTTGCCGCGGCGCAGGCGTTCTGCGCGCGGGAAGGGGCGCATTTCCTCTCCCCCTTCGACGACGACGACGTGATCGAGGGCCAGGCGAGCGTGGCGGTGGAAATGCTTGCGCAACTGGGCGAACCGCCCGATCTCGTGGTGCTGCCGGTGGGCGGCGGCGGGCTCTCGGCGGGGGTGCGGCGGTATCTCTCCGAAACCGCGCCCGACACGATGCTGCGCCTCGTGGAGCCCGCAGGCGGCGCGAGCCTTGCCGCGGCACTGGCGGCGGGGGCACGGAAGACCGCATCTGCGCCACGATGATGGAGATGCTGAACGTCGAGGGCATCGTGCTCGAGCCCGCGGGCGCGCTGTCGGTCGATGCGCTGGGCGATCTGCGCGCCGAGATCGCCGGGCGGCGGGTGGTGTGTGTCACCTCGGGGGGCAATTTCGATTTCGAGCGGCTGCCAGAGGTGAAGGAGCGTGCGCTGCGCCATGCCGGGCTGAAGAAGTATTTCATCCTGCGTCTGCCGCAGCGGCCCGGCGCGCTGCGCGAGTTCCTCGCCCTGCTGGGCCCCGACGACGACATCGCGCGCTTCGAATACCTGAAGAAATCGGCGCGCAACTTCGGCTCGGTGCTGATCGGCATCGAGACGAGGAACGCGGCGAGTTTCCCCGCGCTCGCAGCGCGGGTAGAGGCCGCGGGGCTCGCCTGGCAGGACATCACCGAAGACGAGGTCCTGGCGCAGTTCCTGATCTGACGGCGCTCAGCCCGCCAGCGCCCGGCGGCCTTCCGACGACAGGAAGAGCGCCTTCGATTCGGCATAGGCCTTCCGCAAGCGGGCGATGGGAGCGCCGCAGGGCTGGCCCGAGATCGCGACATGCTCGGCCAGCGCGCAGAGTTCCGCAAGGCGGCGGAAGCCGATATTGAGCGCGCTGCCCTTGAGGAAATGGAACTGCTCGGCCAGCGCCTCCGGCCGGGCGGTGTCGGACAGCGTGTCCAGCACGCCCTCCACCTCCTCGAGGAACAACGCGGTCAATTCGGCGAAATCCTCTGCGCCGATGTCCTGCTGCAACTCGGCGATGCGCGCCCAGTCGATCATCCGTCGCCTCCCGCCCACCTCTTGCCTGGCAGCCCTCGACCGGGGCCCGGCTGCGGCGGCCGGCCCAGGCTATACCATCCCCGGTAAACGCGCGGTTGCCCGACACCGACACCACCGGGCGGCATTTGTCGGATATTAACGGCCTGTGGTCCAGTCTGTCCGACGGCAAGGACAGGCAAGATGCACGTCATCGGAGCAAAGCGGCGGGCAGGCGCGGGTGGCAGCGCGGAGGCGGCGATCCGCTGCGTGATGGTCGTCGATGACAGCCGGATGCAGCGAAAGCTCATCTGCGCAACCCTGGCAGGGTTCGGCCTCGAGACGGTGGAGGCCGCCTCCGGCGCCGAGGCACTGGACATCTGCAAGCGCATGCCGATCGACCTCGTGCTAAGCGACTGGATGATGCCCGGCATGACGGGTGTCGAATTCTGCCGCATCTTCCGCGCGCTTCCGCACGAGCACTACGGATATTTCATCCTGCTCACCTCGCGCAGCGGCAAGCAGGACGTGGCCGAGGGGCTGGAGGCGGGGGCGGACGACTTCCTCACCAAGCCGGTGCATGGCGAGGAATTGCGCGCGCGCATCAATGCGGGCGAGCGCATCCTGCGCATGGAGCGCGAACTGGTCGAGAAGAACCG
>PHEG01000371.1:3527-4442 GCA_002842835.1 Alphaproteobacteria bacterium HGW-Alphaproteobacteria-2
CGCCGCCTGCGCGACGGCAGCTTCACCGCCCGCGCCCCGCACCTGGCCGCGGCGCGGCTCAACCGGCAGTTCCTGGGCGAAGGGACGGAGCAGTATTTCACCCTGCTGCTGGCCGAATTCGACACCGCAACCGGGCGCGGCAGCATGGTGCAGGCGGGCCACCCGCACCCCGCCGTTCAGCGCGCCGACGGAACGGTGCGCTACATCGGGGGCGGCGGGCTGCCGGTGGCGTTGCTCGACGGGGCGGAATACCGCTCGATCGGCTTCCGCCTCGCCCCGGGCGAGCGGCTGTTGATCCATTCCGACGGGCTCACCGAATGCCCGCTCGCCAGCGGCGGCATGCTGGGAGATGAGGGACTGGCCGCGCTCCTGCTCCGTCACCGCGGTCTCGACGGGCCGGAACTGCTCGCCACGCTCGATCACGACCTGCGCCTGGCCGCCGCGCAGGACCTGCCCGACGATCTCTCGGCGGTGCTCCTCGAATACCGCGTCGCGCCTGGCTGATCATCCGCCCCGCAGCAGCCGCTCCAGCATGTGCCGGTCACCCGCGTTCGCCAGTCGCTCAAGCGCGGCCCCGGGCACGAACCAGCCCGCGACATGGCCGGGCTCGCTCGGCGGGCCGCGACGGGCCACTGGGCGGGCAAGGAAGATGTGGCAGATCTTGCGCGCCCAGAGGTCGTATTCCGGCATGTAGGCAAAGCGCTGGTAGGTGCCGAGCCGCCGAAGCCCGGTGATCGCCCAGCCGGTTTCCTCCCCTACCTCCCGGTGCAGAGCCGCGAGCGGGGATTCGCCCGGGTCGATGCCGCCGCCGGGCAACTGCCATTCGGGCACCGGCTCGGTCTGATGGGTCAGAAGAACGCGCCCCGCGCGCACCAGCACCGCATAGGCGCCCGGCCTGTCGCGGTAGCGCTGCCC
>PHEG01000372.1 GCA_002842835.1 Alphaproteobacteria bacterium HGW-Alphaproteobacteria-2
GGCTGCTGTGCGGGGGCGGCGCCATTGCCGGTTTCGTCTGCCATCTCGCTGTCTCCTCGAAAACCGAAAAATTCGTCCGCGTCTCTAGCAGGCGCACGCGGCCCCGGCAATCATCGGCGGGCACCGCCACCGTGCTCCTGTTCGCGGTCAAGCACGGTATAGTCGCCCTCGATCGTCGCGCCCTGCGCACCGCCCTCCGGGACCGGGCCGTGCGCGCGGACCGTGACGACCTTCGCTCCCGTGGCCCGCAGCAGCAACCGCCAGAGCCGCGCCCGAGTGAACGGGATCAGCAGCGCAAGCCCCAGCGCGTCGGTCAGAAAGCCCGGTGTCAGCAGCAGAAATCCCCCGGCGATAACCGCTGCCCCTTCGGCCAGCGGCGCGGCCACGTCGCCGCCGCGCGACAGAACGGTCTGCAACCGGTCGAAGGCCGCGCGTCCTTCGCGGCGCAGCAGGGCCGCGCCCGCCACCGCCGTGGCGAGCACGAGCCCCAGTGTGGGCCAGAGCCCGATCGCGCCGCCGACCTGAACGAAAAGCGCGATCTCGGCGAGTGGCACGGCGAGGAGCAGCAGGAAGAGCGGCATCGTGTTCTCCATCGGGTGGGCGCATCGCAAAAGGCTGGCGCGGTGGACTTGCCCGCGGTGCTGACTTACATATGCCCCGACCCAGGCCGCACCAAGCCCGTGCAACAGGAGCCGCCCCGCATGTCTTCCGCCGTGCTGCAACTCATCGTACTCGCCGCGATCGCGATCTTCCTGATCCTGCGGCTGCGCAGCGTGCTCGGCACTCGCGAGGGCTTCGAGAAGCCGCCTCTTGACGCGCCGGCGCCGCGACGCACCCCCGAGCGCGACTTCACTGTGGTCGAGGACACTCCCGATCCGGACATCGCCGATCACCTGCCTGCCGATTCGCGTGCTGCCGATGCCGTGGCGCAGATGAAGGCGGTGGAGCCGGACTTCAGCCTCGGCGGCTTCCTTCAGGGCGCGCGCGGCGCCTACGAGATGATCCTCATGGCCTACGAGCGCGGAGATCTCTCGGACATCGAGCCGTTCCTCGCTCCGGAGGTCCGGGACAGTTTCGGCGCGGCAATTGCCGCGCGCCAGGGCGAGGGACTCACCGTGGACGCCGAATTCGTCGGGCTGCGCGATGTGGGCGTCGTGGACGCGAGCTTCGATCCGCGCAGCGGCGAGGCCGAGATCAAGATAAAGTTCACCGGCGAACTGACATCGGTTGTGCGCAACGCCACTGGCGCCATCGTCGAGGGCAGCGCGACCGAGATCAGGCGCCAGCGCGATGTCTGGACCTTCGCGCGTCGCATGGGCAGCGACGATCCGAACTGGTCGCTGGTCGCCACGGGCTGATGCGCCGGGCGCGGGCGGCTGCGGCGCTCCTGCTGGCGGGCGCCCTGGGCGCGGAGACCGCGATGGCCGACACGATCGACTATCGGCTCGTCGCATTCACCGATCTGCGCGGATGGGCGCAGGACCATCACGATGCGGCGCTCGAGGTCTTTCGCACCACCTGCGACCGGCTGCGTGGTGCCGAGTGGAGAGCTATCTGCGCCCTTGCCGCCACCGTGCCAGAGGGCGGCGCGCGAGTCTTCTTCGAACATTTCTTCCAGCCGGTGATCGTGGACCCGCAGGAGGTCGCCCTCTTCACCGGCTATTTCGAGCCCGAGCTTGAAGGCGCCGTCATCCCCGATGCGCGGTTTCGCTATCCCATCTACGCGCGCCCGCCCGATCTGCCGCGCAGCGGACCCTGGCATACCCGATCCGAAATCGAGGCCGGGCTTCTGGCGGGGCGGGGGCTCGAACTCGCCTGGCTGGAGAACCCGGTCGATGTGTTCTTCCTTCAGGTGCAGGGCTCGGGACGCATCCGCCTGCCCGACGGCAGCGTGCTGCGCCTCGGCTATGCCGCGAGCAACGGGCATGATTACCGCTCCGTCGGTCAGGAGATGGTGCGCCGCGGTCTCTATCCGGCGCACAAGGTCTCGGCGCCCGATCGGGGCGATGGGCCGTCCGGTCACAACCATGCGCTCGATCGCCGTAGATCCCGAATTCACGCCGCTCGGCGCCCCGGTCTGGATCGAGAAGCGCGGGCGCCGGCCGCTCGACCGGCTGATGGTGGCCCAGGACACCGGTTCGGCCATCAAGGGCGCGCAGCGCGCCGACATCTTCTATGGCACCGGGGTCGAGGCAGGAGAGCGCGCGGGCCGGGTGCGCGACCGTGGTCGGATGGTGGTTCTGCTGCCGGTCGAGATGGCCCACCGCCTCGCCCCGGGGGGATGAACCGATGGCGCCGCGCCGCCCGCCCCGTGACCGGCTTGCGCCCGAGGATCTGGCGCTCTGGCAGAAGGCGACCGCCGCCGCGCGTCCGCTCCACCCCGAGCAGCAGCCCCCGGGCGCGCCCGCCGCGCCGCCGCCGCGAGCGACTGCGCCCCTGCGCCGCGCCGAGACGGCCATCCCTCCCGGTCCGGCCTTTCGTATCGGCGCCGCCGCGCCGCCGCCCAAGGTCTATGCCCCGCCGCCCGCCGCGGTCTGCGCGCCGCTTGCCATGGACAAGCGCCTGCATGCCCGGATGCGGCGCGGCCGCGTCATGCCGGAGGCGCGGCTCGATCTGCATGGCCACCGGCTGGACACGGCGCATGGCGCCCTGCTGCGTTTCGTCTCCAATGCGCATGCGCGCGGCCACCGGCTCGTTCTCGTGATCACCGGCAAGGGCAGGGCGGATGGGGCGGGCGCGCTGCGCCGTCAGGTGCCGCTCTGGCTCGGCCAGCCACCACTCGCGGCGATGGTGCTGCAACTGCGCGAGGCGCACGCGAGCCATGGCGGCGCGGGGGCCTCTAGCGCCGGAGAGAGAAGAGCCGCATCAGACGCGCCTGCCGTGCAAAGGGCGGGCGTGGAGGCGGCCTGCCGCCTTCGGCTATGGCGCGCCGCACGAGCAGCACCGCCGCCGCGGCGAATACTGCACCCCCGATGGCCTGACCCACAAGAACACCCTCGGCCCCCGCCAGGGCGCCGCCCGCGAGCACGAAGGGCACCGTGCCGAGCGTGTGCCTCCCCCAGTTGAGCCAGGTGGACCAGTAGGGCCGCCCGAGATTGTTGAAGGCGGCATTCGCGGTGAAGATCACCCCGTTGAAGACCCACAGCAGCGCCACTGGTCCGCAGAAGAGCAGGATCAGATCGCGCATCGGCCCGATCGCACCGAAGAGATCGGCCAGCGGGTGGCGCAGTGCGAAGAGAAGGGCGGCCACCGCCAGCGTGTAGAGCCCGGTAAAGGCGAGCCCGGCCCGCCAGGCGCCGCGCACCCGGGCGTAATCGCCTGCCCCCGCGTTCTGCCCGACGATCGGTCCGATGGCGCCCGACAGCGCGAAGAGTGCCACGAAGGCCAGCGGCGTGAGCCGCATGATCACCGCCATGCCCGCCACGGCCGACTCGCCATGGGCGGCCATGCTGCGCAGGACGAAGCCCATGCCCACCGGCGTGGCAAGCTGGGTCATTATCGCCGGCACGGCGATGGCCATCACCGGGCGCAGGTCGGCAAGGACCCCGGCAAGCCGCGGTCGCCCCAACCCGCCGTGATGCGTGGCGAGCGCATGCAGCGCCCAACCCGCGATGACGAAGCGCGCCGCCACCGAGGCGAGCGCCGCGCCGGTGAGTTCCAGCCCTAGCCCGAAGATCAGCAGCGGATCGAGCAGCGCATTTACGAGCCCGCCCGCCAGAGTGCTCCACATTGCGCGCCGCGCGTCGCCATGGGCGCGCAGCACCGCACCCGCCACCATGCCCGCCACAAGAACGGGCAGACTGGGAACCACGATGGCGAGATATCCGATGGCAAGAGCCTGGGTCTCGCCCGCCGCGCCGACAAGCGTCGTGACGGGTTCGAGGAAGAACAGGATGAGCAGTGCCGCCGCGGCACTGACCGCGACCGCGTGGATCAGCACGTGACCGGTGTGCGAGCGTGCGGCACCCGGCCCTTCGGCGCCGATGGCGCGTGCCACCACCGCGCCCGCGGCGATGGCAAGCCCGATGCCGAGCGAGATGGTGAAGAAGAGGATCGTCCCGGCGTAGCCCACGGCGGCCGCCAGCGCCGCCTTGCCCAGCATCGAGATGAAGAGCATGTCGGCGAAATCGACGAGAAAGAGTGCCG
>PHEG01000373.1 GCA_002842835.1 Alphaproteobacteria bacterium HGW-Alphaproteobacteria-2
GAGATCGTCGAGCGTGTCCACATCGGCCCAGAAGCGCGGCACGGCGAGAACCAGATCGGCATGGCCGAAGCCGAGCGGGGCCAGTTCCTCGACGCGCGCGCGCCAGTCGGGGTAGGTCTCGCGCATCAGGTCCTGCCCGGTGACGCCGAGGTGCAGCCGCCCCTCGGCCAGTTCGCGCGGGATCTCGGCAGCCGAGAGCAGCACCAGCGCCACGCCCTCGATGCCATCCACGGCGCCCGCGTATTCGCGTTCGGTGCCGGTGCGGCGCAGGCGGATGCCGCGCTCGGCGAACCAGGCGAAGGCGGCCTCCATCAGGCGGCCCTTGGAGGGCAGGCCGAGTTTCACGCTCATCGCCCGCCCTCCCTCAGCGCCACGACGAGTGCGGGCCGGATCACTGCGCCCACGGCGGGTATCTCGCGCCCGCCGCCCAGATGCCGGGTGAGCGCGTCGTAGCGCCCACCGCTCGCCAGCGCAGGGCTGTCGCCCGGACCGCTGAAGCCGAACACGAAACCGTCGTAGTATTCCAGCGTGGTGCGGCCGAAACTGCCTTCGAAGGGCAGCGCCGCCACATCCACCCCGCGCACCGCCAGCGCATCCTGCCGGGCGGCCATGCGCGCCACGGCGGGCGCCAGCGCGGGCAGGGCGGCGGCCAGCCCCTCCAGCCGAGCCAGCGCGCGGGGTGCGGTGTCCGACAGTGCCAGCAGCGCCTCGATGGCATCGCATTCCGCCGCCGGGATCGGCGGAGCCTCGGCATCCTCCACCAGCGCCTCGATGCGCGTGATCACCTCGTCTGCGCCGCGCAGCCCGATCTCGGGGCCGGCGCCTGTCACCAGCGCCGCCGCGCCTTGCGCACGGGCGGCGTCGATCAGCGCCAGGCGTTCCGGTGCGGTCGGCGTGCGGCCCGCGAAACGCTCCAGAAGGGCGCGAAACCGCGCAGGCCGCCAGAGGTGGCGCATCAGGGCCTTGCGGCGCCGTTCCGTCGTGGACAGCCCTCGGCATCCGCCGCCGCCGGGTCGGCGCGGTCGAAGACCTCGTAGCCGACCTGCAGGTATTCCGAAGCCCGCCCCGCGCCCGCCTCCTGTTTGCGGAAGACGGGCCCGGCATAGGTGTAGCGCGCTGGTTCCGCTCCATCCTGCATGTGCATGCGCACCACCGGCACAGTGAAGTCGGGGCGCAGCATCATCTCGCCTTGCACCGGGTCGCGGGTGACATAGGCGCGCGCGCGGATGTCCTCGCCGTAGAGGTCGAGCAACAGCTCCGCGGGTTGCAGGATGTCGGCTTCCACCGGTTCGGCCCCCGCGGTGGCAAAATGCGCCGAGAGCCGGGCGGCCTCCGCCGCGATGGCCTGCCGCGCGCCCTGGTCCATCAGCCGTCCCGCCGGGCGAGGATGGCGCGCACGCCCGCCACGAGGCGCGCGCGCGGCGCCTCGGTCTGGGCTGGCTGGGATTTCCATTCCTCCAGAGTGGCTTCCGCGGCGATCCTCGCACCGAGGATGAGATCCTTGAGCTGCACGACGCCGCGCGCGAATTCGTCCTCGCCCGAGATCACCGCCACCGGGCTGCCCCGCCGGTCGGCGTATTTCATCTGGTTGCCGAAGTTCTTCGGGTTGCCGAGATAGACCTCGGCGCGGATGCCCGCGGCGCGCAATTCGGCGGCCATCGCCTGGTAGTCGGCCATGCGCGCGCGGTCCATCACGGTGACGACGACAGGCCCCTGCGCCTCGGCCCCTGCGCGGCCCTTGGCGTGCAGCGCGGCGAGCAGGCGATCGACGCCGATCGAGATGCCGGTGGCGGGCACCGCCTGGCCGGTGAAGCGCTTGACGAGATCGTCATAGCGCCCGCCCCCCGCGACCGAGCCGAACTGGCGCGGGCGGCCATCTTCACCCGCGATCTCGAAGGTCAGCTCCGCCTCGAACACCGGGCCGGTGTAATAGCCCAGGCCCCGCACCACCGCGGGGTCGATCACCACCCGGTCGGGGCCATAGCCCTGCGCGGCGAGGAGCGCAGCGATCTCGCCGAGTTCTGCCACCCCCTCGGCGCCGATGGCGGAACCCTCGACGATGTCGCCGAGCCGCGCGCAGGTGGCTGCGGCATCCTCGCGCCGGGCCTCGATGAAGGACAGCACAACTTGCGCCTGCGCCGCGCCCAGCCCCGCGCCCTTCGTGAAATCTCCGCTCTCGTCGCGGCGGCCCTCGCCCAGCAGGGCGCGCACGCCTTCCGGTCCCAGCCGGTCCAGCTTGTCTATCGCACGCAGAACGATGCCGCGCTCATGGGCGAAGCGCTCGGGCTCGCGCGGGTCGAGGATGCCCGCCACTTCCATCGCGCCGTTCAGCACCTTCCGGTTGTTGATGCGGATCACATAGTCGCCGCGCGCAATCCCCACGGCCTCCAGCGCATCGGCCAGCATGGCGCAGATCTCGGCGTCCGCCGCCACGCTGGGCGCGCCCACCGTATCGGCATCGCACTGGTAGAACTGCCGGAAGCGCCCCGGCCCCGGCTTCTCGTTGCGCCAGACCGGGCCCATGGCGTAGCGCCGGTAGGGCGCGGGCAGGTCGTTGCGGTATTGCGCCGCCACCCGCGCCAGCGGCGCGGTCAGATCGTAGCGCAGCGCCAGCCAGTTACCGTCGTCCTCCTCCTGCCAGGCGAAGACGCCCGCGTTGGGGCGGTCCACATCGGGCAGGAACTTGCCCAGAGCCTCCACCGTCTCTACCGCGCTCGTCTCCAGCGCATCGAAGCCGTAGGCGTGATAGACCCCGGCGATGGCGTCGAGCATGGCCTTGCGTTCGGTCACCTGCGCGCCGAAATAGTCGCGGAAGCCCCTGGGCGTCGGGGCAAGCAGGGGGGCCTCGGGATGGAGGACCGGCAGGAACGGGCGGAGGCGCGCATCGCGCATCTGACACGGGCGCTCGACGAGATGTCCGAGGTGGTGGCCGGGCAGGCAACCCGCCTGGACCGGCTGGAGCGGCAGTTGCGCATGCTGATCGAGCGCGAGGCGGAGCGCGAGTATGCGCAAGGCGGCTCGCTGCCGATGGCCGACAAGCCGCCGCCGCACTGGTAGGGCCGGGCAGGGGTGGGGCCGCATCCGACCGGGGCCGCCGGTGCTGCAGGCAAGCCGCCCGCGCACAGGGTCACCGGAGGGACCGACGCGTCAACTGCGAGCAAGGAGAGACCCCTCGCGGCTGCGCCAGACCGGCCGGATGCGGGTGCCGCCCGCGTGAGGCTGGGGGCGACATGAGACCAGCATGACGGCTGCGGGCGGAGTCGGGAAGCCCCGGCGGCATCCCGCGGCGGTCAAGCCTGCGCGACTGCACCGTGATGGTTCAGCGCAGGCCGAACTCGGCCAGCGCCTCGGCCAGCCCGGGCGGCAGGGCGGCCTCGCCGCGGCGAGGCCGCGGCAGGTCGCGCGGCGCGTCGGCGGGGGCGAGGTAGCGCCAGCCCTGGAACGGGCGGCGCGGCGCGGCGACCGTGCGCACGAGCGCCGGGTCGAGCCGGATGGCGCAGCGCCCGATGCCGTCCGCACCCGTCACCGGGTCGAGCGCCAGAATACGCTGGCGCACCATGATCGCGCCGCGGATCACCCAGTAGAGCGAGCCGCCCGCCAGCAGCTCCGCCGCGCGCTTCGGCCCCATGCGGGTGACGTGGCGCGGCTGGGTGGCCGGGTCCTCGGAGATGCGCTCGGCCTGCCAGCGCGCGAGATCCTCCACGCTCTCGGCGCCGACGCAGAGTTTCACGAGATGCACATGCGCCACCGGCGGCCTCCTCTTCGTGCGGCACTCTAGGACGCGGGGCGCCGGGTGCAAGGCTCAGGGCAGCACCACGGGCCCGATGACATGCGGATGCGCCAGCCCCAGCGCCAGCCACAAAGCCGCCCCGGCGGCCAGCCGCCAGGGCCAGCCGGGCGGCAGGTGGCCACGCCCGCGCGCCAGCCGGACCCAGTCCGCGTCGCCAAGCTCGCGGCGGCGGCGGAAGTCGATCATGCGCATCCCCAGCAGGGCGAAAGCGCAGAAGCCCCCGAACATCAGCGCATGGGCCAGATCGCCGTTGGCTGCCAGGTGCCCCGCTGCCCAGAGCGCCAGCACCGCCAGAACCGGGTGGCGGATCCAGCCCGCGATGCCGGGGCGGTCCGGGTCGAAGGCGGCATCGCGCGCGCCGCCGAAGGAGAGCGGGTTGGGCCGCCCCAGCGCCAGCGCGAGGACGAGACAGGCTGCCAGCATCGCCGCCTGCGCGGCGAGGGTCTGCCAGGGCGCGGGCTGCCACAGCGCCAGATAGGGCGCACGCCCGGCACCGCCGATCAGCCAGGCAAGCAGCGCGATCGAGAGCGCCGAATAGGCCAGCGTGAAGCCGCGCGCGCCCAGCCGCGCCACCAGCCAGGGCCGCAGCGGCGGGCGCACCGGCAGGGCGTGGCTGGCCAGGAAGACCGCCCAGGCGGCGGCATATTCGCTCCAGCCGGTCATGCCTCGCTCCCGGCACCGCCCGGCCCGGCCATGGCCCCGGCGCCGCGCGCCTGCGTGGCGGCGGCCTCGAACACCGTCTCGGCCAGCTCGCCCAGCCGCGCGCCCAGGGGGGTCGCGCGGCGCCAGACCATGCCGATGGTGCGCGCGGGGGGCGGTGCTTCGAAGCGCGCC
>PHEG01000015.1 GCA_002842835.1 Alphaproteobacteria bacterium HGW-Alphaproteobacteria-2
CGCGGTCGCCTGCAGCGCCTCGGGACAGAAGAACAGCACCGGCGCATCGGGCTCCAGCGCGGCCAGAAGCGCGCGCGGGGATGTCCAGACTGTCTTGCTTATGCCCATCGAGGTCGTCCTTGTGCGAGGGTTGTCCGCTGCGGAATGCATCGGATCAAGGATCGCGCAAATAGGTGTCGAACTCACCTGACAAAAGTGTAATATTGCGCGTCAAACAGATCAAAGTGACAGATGATCAAGCAATATGACATCGACGAGACCGACCGTCGCCTGCTGGCCGCGCTGGGGCGCGACGCGCGTGCCGCGATCTCGACGCTCGCACGCGAGCTGGGCATGGCGCGCTCGACCGTTCAGGCACGCATCGAGCGGCTGGAAGGTGCCGGAATCATTGCCGGATATACCTTGCGGCTGGGCGCCGAGGTGCGCGAGGGGCGTATCCGCGCCACCGTCCTTCTGCAGATCGAGCCGCGCGTCACAGCCGCCGTTCTGGCACGCCTGAAGGCGATGACGGAGGTGGACCGCGCGCATACCTGCTCGGGGCGCTTCGACATGATCCTCAATGTCTCGGCGGGCAGCACGGCGGAGCTCGATGCGGCGCTCGACCGCATCGGCGCGGTGCCCGGCGTGCGCTCGTCGGAGAGCCTCATCCACCTCTCGACCCGGATCGACCGCGGGATGTGAGATTTCACGCGCTCCGCGCGGGGAGTATTTGCGGAAAGTTGAAGCAGGCCAGCGGTCTTTCCCTCGCGCCCTCCGCGGGCTAAGGGAAGCCGGGATCAGGCGAGGGCGGGCGGAATACCCATGGCGATGGACAAGACCTTCGATGCCGCGACGGCGGAAGCGGCGATCTATGCGGCATGGGAGCGCGCGGGCGCCTTCCGCGCGGGCGCGAATGCGAAGCCGGGGGCGGAAAGCTTCTGCATCATGATCCCGCCGCCCAACGTCACCGGCAGCCTGCACATGGGGCACGCCTTCAACAACACGTTGCAGGACATCCTCATCCGCTGGAAACGCATGCAGGGCTTCGACACGCTCTGGCAGCCGGGACAGGACCACGCCGGCATCGCCACGCAGATGGTGGTGGAGCGCGAACTGGCGAAGGAGGGCAAGAGCCGCCGCGACTTCACCCGCGAGGAGTTCGTGCGGCTGGTCTGGGAGCAGAAGCAGCGCTCGGGCGGCACGATCATCAATCAGCTCAAGCGGCTCGGCGCCTCCTGCGACTGGTCGCGCAACGCCTTCACCATGTCGGGCGCGCCGGGTGCGCCATGGCCTCACCTACGAGCACCCGGTGGCGTGGGACGAGGCGGGCAACGTCACCGCCACCGAGACGCGGGATTATCTGGTGGTCGCCACCACGCGGCCTGAGACGATGCTGGGCGACACCGGCATCGCCGTGCATCCCGAAGACGCGCGCTATGCCCATCTCGTGGGGCGCGAGGCGATCCTGCCGCTGGTGGGGCGGCGGCTCAGGATCGTGGCGGACAGCTACGCCGACCCGGAGAAGGGCACCGGCGCGGTGAAGATGACGCCCGCGCATGACTTCAACGACTGGGCTGTGGGCGAGCGACAGGGGCTCGCCGCCGTCAACGTGATGACGACGCGCGCGGCGATCTTGCTGAAGGACAACCGCGACTTCGCCGAGGGCTGCGACCCGGAGGGCGTGGCGCGGGTGATCGAGGCGCTCGACGGCGCCGACCGCTACGAGGCGCGCGACTGGATTGTGCGGACGGCCGAGGCGGAGGGCTGGCTCGACGGGGTGGACGCCGACCGCCACATGGTGCCGCACGGCGACCGCTCGAAGGTGGCGATCGAGCCCTATCTCACCGATCAGTGGTTCGTCGATACCGCCAAGATCGTGCAGCCCGCCATCGACGCGGTGCGGTCCGGCGAGGTGCGCATCCTGCCCGAGCAGGATGCCAAGGTCTATTTCCACTGGCTGGAGAATATCGAGCCCTGGTGCATCTCGCGGCAACTCTGGTGGGGGCATCAGGTGCCGGTGTGGTATGCGCGCGTTCCTGACAATGAAGCCAACTGGCGTCGCTTCCTTGAATGGGCGGATCAGGACTTCACGCAGTTCGGGGTCTTTCCTGATAGGCCGAAGGACACAAAGTTCGGCTGGCTCGAGATTGAGGTTTGCGCCACCGACGAACAGACGGCAATCGTGGAGGCCAAGAAGAGAATACCCTACGAAGTCGAGATTGAGGTTTTTGCCGAAGACTGGATGAACCGCACCTCAAGTATCCGCGGTCCGATGCCGAATGAGCACGGCGTTCTAACCGTTCCAATCTGGCGCGACCCCGACGTCCTAGACACCTGGTTCTCCTCCGGGCTCTGGCCCATCGGCACGCTGGGCTGGCCCGAGGACACGCCGGAGCTGAAGAAATACTTCCCCACCTCCGTCCTCGTCACCGGTTTCGACATCATCTTCTTCTGGGTCGCCCGGATGATGATGATGCAATACGCCGTGGCCGGGCAGCGCCCCTTCGATACCGTCTATGTCCACGCCCTCGTGCGCGACGAGCAGGGGCGGAAGATGTCGAAGTCGCTCGGCAACATCCTCGACCCGCTGGAGCTGATCGACGAGTTCGGCGCCGATGCCGTGCGCTTCACGCTCGCCTCGATGGCCGCCATGGGCCGCGACCTGAAGCTCTCGCGCGAGCGGATCGCGGGCTACCGCAACTTCGGCACGAAGCTGTGGAACGCCGCGCGGTTTGCCGAGATGAACGGCTGCAAGCCCGACCCCGCCTTCCGCCCCGAAGCCGCGCGCGAGAGTGTCAATCGCTGGATCCTGGGCGAGACGGCGGCGGCGCGCATGGCCGCCGATGCCGCACTCACCGCCTTCCGGTTCAACGACGCGGCGAACGGGCTCTATGCCTTCGTCTGGGGCAAGGTCTGCGACTGGTATGTGGAATTCGCCAAGCCGCTGCTGGGCTCCGACGACCCCGCCACGGTGGCCGAGACCCGCGCCACCATGGCCTGGGTGATCGACCAGTGTCTGATCCTGCTGCACCCCTTCATGCCCTTCGTCACCGAGGCGCTGTGGGGGCAGATCGCGGCGCGCGACAAGCCACTGATCCACGCCGACTGGCCGGACTATGGCGCCGAGCTGATCGACGCGCAGGCCGAGCGCGAGATGCGCTGGGTGATCCAGCTCATCGAGGGCATCCGTTCCGCCCGGGCGCAGATGCATGTGCCCGCCGGGCTGGTGACGATCCCCGTCGAGGGCGGCACCTTCTGCCTGCCGCTCGCCGGCATCATCGACGTGGCCGAGGAGCGGGCAAGGCTGGAGAAGAGCCTCGCGAAGCTGGAGAAGGAACTGGGTGGGCTGAAGGGGCGGCTCTCGAACCCGAAGTTCGTCGAAAGCGCCCCGGCAGAGATCGTCGAAGAGACCCGCGCACAGGCAGCGGCGAAAGAGGAGGAAGCCGCCGCCCTGCGCGCCGCGCTGGCGCGCCTGGCCGAGATCGGCTGAACGTTATTTCTGCTCTTCGCGGTCGAACTCCGAGATGACCTGGCCCGCGATGTAGGTGCGGTAGACGAGGCTTGCATAACGCCCGTCGAGCGGCTGGTCCGAGGGCCCGATGAAGCCCGCCACATCGGTCACCGCGCGGCGGTTGCGCCGCTCGGGACCCTCGGTGGCGATCACCGGTTCGGTCTTGCCGAAGGAGACCATCGCCTCCAGCCGCGCGGGGCTCACGCCCTGGCTGGCGAGGTAGTCCACCACCGCCTGCGCACGGCGCCGCCCGAGACGCTCGTTGTAGCCCTCGGAGCCGACCAGATCGGTGTGGCCATAGACGCGGAAGCGCACCTCGGGGAACTGGCGTATCCAGTTTGCCTGATGGCGCAGCGCCGCGCGCGCCGCTTCGTCAAGGCGCGCGCTGTTGAACTCGAAGGTCACCGTATTCGGCACTTCGCGAGAGAATTTTGCCGATAGGTCGATAACCACCTGCTTGAGACCTGCCTGCACGGCGGAGTTGTGATCGACCGCGGCGCCGTAAGCGCCCTCGTTCACCGCAAATCCCGCCTCGCGGGTGGAGAAGTTGGCGACAGCGGCCTCATCACAGGCGGCGAGAAGCGCGCCGGTCGCAACGAGGATTGTCGTGGACATCAGGCGCATGGCGCTCACTCCATCACATAGCCGTAGGAGCCGACGAAATCCTGCCGCGCCACCTCGCCCACGGCACCCTCGCCGGAGCGAGAGATGCGCCCGAAGAGGAAGAGGTCCTTTTCGCTCGGCGGGCGGACACGATCGGTGGGCAGGGCCAGCGCCTCGCCACGCACCGGGCGCACCAGATGCGCCGTCACAAGGATCACCAGTTCGGTCTGGCGCCGCTGGAAGTCGGTCGAACGGAAGAGCGAGCCGAGCACTGGCAGATCGCCGATCCAGGGTATCTGCTGCACGCTGTCGGAGAAGCGTTCGTTGAGCAGGCCGGCGATGGCGAAGCTGTCGCCGTCGGCAACCTGAAGGGTCGAGGTCGCCTCGTTACGAGAGAACCCGGGCACCTGGATCGCCCCGACGTTGATGCCGACCGACGGGTCCACGTCGCTGACCGCGGTTCTGATCTTGAGGTCGATCTGGCGGCTGTCGAGCACCGTCGGCGTGAACTGCAACTCGACACCGAAGCGCTTGAACTCGATGGTTATCCCGTCGCCGTCGTTCTCGTCCACCGGGATCGGCACCTCTCCGCCGGCGAGAAACTCCGCCGTCTGGCCCGACAGCGCGGTGAGGTTCGGCTCGGCGAGGGTGCGCACCATGCCCTTGTCCTCGAGCGCGCGCAGCAGGATGTCGAACTGCACGCCGCCGAAGATGGTGAACTTCGTCGACGCGGCGCCGGCGAAGGTTCCGCTGCCGGTGATCGGGAATCCCAGGATACTCGTGTCGCTGTTGCTGATCCCGACCTGCGCGGTGAGATTCTTCGACACCTCGCGCCGCATCTCGGCGAAGCGCACCTTCAGCATCACCTGGTGGACGCCCTCGACGCTCATCAGGTTCGACACCTTCTCGGGCGTGTAAAGCTCGGCCAGAGAAAGTGCGCGCTCCATCTTCTGGATGCTCGAGACGCGCCCGCTCAGCACGATGCCGTCATTGGCGGTGCGCACCTCGATGCCCTCTCCGGGGAGGATCTGGCGCAGCCGTTCCTTGAACTCGGCGATATCGGTGCTCACATGCACCTCGATATTGGCGATGAGCGCGCCTTCGGGACCGAGCAGCGTAAGCGTGGTGCGCCCGGGAGCCTTGCCAAGGATGTAGATATTGCGGTCCGACAGCGTGGCGATGTCGGCGATCGCCGGGTTGGCCACCGAAAGCTCCGCGAACGGAACGGCGCTCTCCATCACGACGGCGCGGTTCACCGGGAGCATGACGCTGTTCGATGCCGTGCCATCCATGAGACGGAGCACGTCGCCCGTCTGTGCCGTCACGCTGGCGGCGAAGCCCAGCCAGACTGCGCCGAAAGCCACGACAAGGCTTTTCCATCGGATCATGTGTACTGCCTCTCGAACGCATCTACGCTATCGGGTCTGACGCCCGCGTTTCACGCATCATGCGATATTTTCGATTCTATTGCAATAATCAGTATTTTGCCGCGTGGACTTGATGTTGGAAAAGGCGCGCAGCCGGTTACTGCGCGCCTTTGCTTCAGATTCTTGCCTTCACGCCCGGGGGCAGCATCAGCTCTCGTCTGGGCAGGGAATTTCGATGAATTCGACATCGGCACCACGCCGCGTGCGCACCGTGCATCTGGGCCGCTCGGCGATGGGCGCGTCCGGCGCCACCACCTCGATGCCCAGCAGGCTGTTCTGATCGACCTCCACGAGCCCGGCCTTGGTCTCGTCGCCGATGCCGAGCAGCGACAGCGTGAGCTTGCCGGTGGACTGCGCCTGGGCAAGCGCTGCCGCCGCCTGCGGGCTCACCTCGACCGTCACGGTGCGTGCGACGGTCGGATTGTTCAGCTCGGAATTCGCCGTCTGGTCCACTGCGATGAGGTTCACCCCGTCGAGGATCAGCCGGGTCATCTCGTCTCCTCCACGCACGCGGCCCGTCCAGTAGACGTCCACCCGGTCGCCCGGCCGCAGGAAGCCCGAGACCCCCGAGGCGACATCGACGCGGATCGCGAAGGCACGCATCCCCTTGGCAAGCCGCGACGTGACGCCGGCATCCTCGCCCGGCTCGGTGACCTTGATCGCCAGGATCGGCTCGAAGGGCTCCATGGCGCGGACCGCAGCACGCAGCGTCTCGGGCCGTTCACCATAGGGCGCGTTTTCCTCGCCGACGAAGGCGCCGGGCGGAACGGCGTTCTTGGGCCAGTCCATCAGCGCCACGTCTTCCTGCGTCAGCCGCTCGCCGTAACCGATGGGGCGCTTCGCGACCCACAGCTTGGTGAGCTCCACCCTGTTCGCGGCCTGCAGGGCCTGCTGAAGCTGGACACGTTCGTGCTGGTAGGCGGCAAAGCGGCTCTGGGCGACATAGACGGCGAAACCGGCAAGACCGAGGCCAACGAGCAGCACCAGGGCAAAGACCATACGCATGAAATCATCCTCTTTCGACTGCCGGACGAGCCGGGATTTCCGGTTGCCCGAAACGCTTTGACTTGCACTTCTCACCCGGAATTGTGGCAGCATCATGGACAGCGGCGGCTGCCACGGTGGTCTTTTCCGGCAGGGCGGCGCCCAGGCCGTGCGAGCGCCGTCAGCCGTCAGCGCGCTGCATCTTGCCCGGCGCAAGGACCCCGAACAGGGCCAGCAGAAGACGGGACGCCCGGATCAGCGAAACCGCTCGATGAGGCGCTGGAGCGGCGAGAGGGGCGGATCCGGCTTGTCGGAGGGCGGCGCTTCGGCAGGGCGGGCGGGTGTCGCCGCATCCGTCGCGGGCGACGAGAGCCGCGTGGCGAGAATGGTGCCGAAGCGCGCCCCATCACCCGCGGCCAAAGCTGTCGCACCCTGGGAGATGGCGTGCAGAACCTCGTCGAAGAGCCCTTCCTCGGCACGCGGGATGTCGCCCAGAACCCAGCCGGTAACCTTCTCTCGCGCACCCGGGTGGCCAATGCCGATGCGCACGCGGGCAAACTCGCGCCCGACATGCGCCTCGATCGAGCGCAGCCCGTTGTGACCCGCGTGTCCGCCGCCCTGCTTGAACTTCATCCGCCCGGGAGGCAGGTCCAACTCGTCGTGGAACACCGTAAGCGCCGCGGAGTCCAGCTTGTAGAAGCCCAGTGCCTCGCGCACCGATTCGCCCGAGAGATTCATGAAGGTCAGCGGCTTCAACAGCAGCACCTTGTGACTGCCCAGCCGCCCCTCGGCGACCTCGCCGCGAAAGCGCGCGCGCCAGGGCCCGAAGCCGTGATCGGCCGCGATGCGCTCCACCGCCATGAAGCCCACGTTGTGGCGGTTGCGGGCGTATTTCGGCCCCGGGTTCCCGAGACCGGCGAAAAGACGCATCCCAAGGCTCCCCGTTTGCGGACTGCCGGGCGTGGCTGGCGCGAGCCTACAATCCTGCTATCACCGGAGCAACGCCACAGGGGGAGGAGGAATGGCGCATTTCGAACTCGACGGGGTGGCGATCGACATCCCCGAAGCGATGCTGGATCAGGTGCTGCGTCGTGCGCTCGAGCGCGGGACCTACGAACATGCCGAGGCGCGGGCGGTGGCACTGCATCTCGCCCCGGGCGACCGGGTTCTGGAGCTGGGCGCCGGGGCGGGGTTTCTCAGCGTGCAGATTGCCCGGCGGGTGGGCGCGGCGAACCTGCTGGCGGTCGAGGCCCATCCCGGCATGGCGGCGGTGGCGCGCGCCAATCTGGCGCGCAACGGTTGCGAAGGAACGGAGGTGCTCGAGGGGGCCGCGGTGCCCGACAGCTACGCCGCCGCGACGATCGTCTTTCATCCCGCATCCGCCTTCTGGGCGTCGTCGTTGATCCCGCCCACGCCGGACGCGGCGGTTGCAGGCGTGCCGGTGCCCGCGCTGCCCTTTGGCGCATTGCTCGAACGGCACCGGGCGGATGTGGCGATCATCGACATCGAGGGCGGCGAGGAATTCCTGTTCGATGCGCCCTGGCCGCGCTGCCCCCGGCTCGCGATAGTGGAAATACACCCGCGGCGCTATCCTTCGTCGAGCGTGCAGCGCATCTTCGATGCCGCCTCGGCCATGGGCCTTGCCTATTGCGCCGAAGGCTCGCGCGGGACGGTGGTCGTCTTCCAGCGCGTGGATGAATGACAAGGGGCGCGACCGTCCCCGGTCGCGCCCCCGATACCCGCCGTGCGGTGCGACTCAGTCTTCCGCCGCCTCGTCCACCACCTCGGCATCGTCGTCTCCCGCCGAGCGGAGGCTGGAAGGCGCCGAGATGTTGGCAATCACGAAATCCCGTTCGATCGTCGGGCGCGCGCCCTCGGGCAGCGCCACGTCGGAGATATGGATCACGTCGCCGATGTTGCGTCCCGCCAGATCGACGGTGATGTGGTCTGGGATGTCGCCCGCGGTCACCTCGAGTTCGACCTCCGGGCGCACCACGGTCAGCACGCCGCCGCGCTTGAGGCCCGGCGCCTTCTCGTGATTCTCGAAGGTCACATGGATGAAGAGGCTGATGCGGGTCGTGCGGCGCAGACGCATCAGATCGACATGGATCGGCAGATCCTTCACCACGTCGCGCTGCACGCCGCGGCAGATCACGCGCACGTCTTCCTGCCCGTCGACCTTGAGGTTGAAGAGCGTCGAGAGGAAGCGCCCGGCCTTCAGCCGCTTCAGAAGCTCGTTGTAACGGATGTTGATCGGTTGCGGCTCCTTGCCGCCGCCGTAGACGATACCGGGCACGTAGCTCTCGCGGCGAGCTTGACGGGCGGCCCCCTTGCCTGTCCCCGTCCGTGCCACGGCGTTAAGATCGGGGATCTCGCCAGCCATGGGTCTTCTCCTGATGTGACGCGAACATCCTCCAAGGGTGCATGCCCGCATGAGCCGGGGCGTATAGGCCAGATCGCGACGCATGGGAAGGGGCGGCGTGCAGGCTGCGGCGTCTGCGCGGTTTACCCCGCCCGGCCGAAGGATTATAGCCGCGATCAACCTCTCTGCCCGACCTTGGACACGCTGCGAAAGGGCCACGCGATGGAGATCCTCGACACGATCCGCGAGCGGTCGTTCAGCATCGACCGCATCACGCACTGGGCGATTCTCAATGCCACCGGCCTGTTGCCGAAGCCTGCCCGCGTTTCCGTGCGCGAGCGCTGGCTGGCCAGGCTGCAACGCGGCGCCATCGAAAAATGCGACGTGCTCTTCCTGCGACACCCCAAGACCGGGGGCACCTGGCTCCGGGTGATGCTCAACCAGCTCTATGCGCTGAAATACGGCACCTCCTCGCAGCGGGTGTTCCGCGCCGACGAGCTCTACCGCCAGAACCCTGCGCTGCCGCGCTTCGTGGTCTCGAACGGGGTGATGAGCTGGGAACGGCTGGTGAAGGAGGCCTTCCAGCGCGGCGACCCGCTGGTGGAGCGGCCGAAGGTGCTGTTCCTCGCCCGCCACCCGGCGGACGTGGCGGTGTCGTGGTACATCCAGATCACCAAGCGCACCAAGCGCTTCAAGCGCGAGCTGATCGAGGCGGAGCTGAAGACCCCCTTCGACGGCAAGACCATCTCGCGCTGGGAGCTCGTCCAGCACCCCGAACTGGGCCTGCCCTGGCTGATCGACTACCACAACCTCTGGATCCGGCATCTGCACGACCGCCCGAACACGCTTGTCACCCGCTACGAGGATCTGCGCGCCGCGCCCGAGAAGACGCTGGGCGAGATCACCCGCTTCATCGGCGAGGAGTTCACCGAGGATCAGCTTGCCGAGGCCGTCGCCTTCGCCTCGGTCGAGAACCTGCGGCGGCTGGAGCGCGAGGGTTATTTCCGCAACAACTCGCTCAAGCTGCGCGACGTGGCGGATACCGAGACGCTGAAGGTGCGCCGCGCCAAGGTGGGCGGCTATTCCGACGACCTGACCGAGGAACAGCGCGCCTGGGTGGACACGCAGATCACCGAGCGGCTGGACCCGCGGCTGGGCTATGGGCCGGTGGGTCAGCCGGTGCGCGCGGCGCTGCGAGCCTGAGGCTGGGCGCGCCTCAGCTCCAGCGGCTGTGGAAATCGGCGGGCAGCAGCACGTCCTCGCGGCTCAGATCGGTGACGCGGCGATGCCCGGCCAGCGCCATCGAGGTGTCGAGCTCCTTGTGGATGATCTCGAGCGCCTTCGTCACCCCCGCCTCGCCCATGGCGCCCAGTCCATAGACGAAGGCGCGCCCGATGTAGGTGCCCTTTGCCCCCAGCGCGAGCGCCTTCAGCACGTCCTGCCCCGAGCGGATGCCGCTGTCGAGATGAACCTCGACCTTGTCGCCCACCGCCTCGACGATCGGTCCCAGCATGCGGATCGCGCTCAGCGCGCCGTCCTGCTGGCGCCCGCCGTGGTTCGACACGACGATGGCATCGGCGCCGAGATCGGCGGCGCGGCGTGCGTCCTCGACGTTCAAGATGCCCTTCAGGATAACCTTGCCGCCCCACATCTCCATGATCTGGCGGATGCGCACCCAGTCGAGCGCGGGGTCGAATGCCTCGGCCGTCCAGGCGACGAGCGACGAGGGGTCGCTCACTCCCTTGGCGTGGCCCACAATATTGCCGAAGAAGCGGCGCTTCGTGCGCAGCATCCCCAGCCCCCAGCCAACCTTGGTCATCATGTTGGCGACCGAGCGCGGCGTGAGCTTCGGCGGTGCCGAGAGGCCGTTCTTCAGATCCTTGTGGCGCTGGCCGAGGATCTGCAGATCGACAGTGATCACCAGCGCCGAACAGCCCGCGGCGCGCGCCCGTTCGATCAGTCGGCGCATGAAATCGTCGTCGCGCAGCGTGTAGACCTGAAACCAGAAGGGCTTCGCGGTATGCGCCGCGACGTCCTCGATGGAACAGATCGACATGGTGGAGAGCGTGAAGGGCACGCCGAATTTCTCGGCCGCGCGCGCCGCCTTGATCTCGCCGTCGGCGCATTGCATGCCCGTCAACCCCACCGGGGCCAGCGCCACCGGCATCGCCACGTCGTGCCCGATCATCCGCGTCGCGGTCGAGCGGTTCGACATGTCCACCGCCACCCGCTGGGGCAGCCGGATCTCGGCGAAGTCGGCGGTGTTGTCGCGGAAGGTCTGCTCGGTCCAGCTTCCCGACTCGGCGTAATCGTAGAACATGCGCGGCGCGCGGGCCGCGTGGAGGCGCTTCAGGTCGTCGATGCAGGTGATCACTGGCATGGCAAGGGCCCCCGGCTGCGGTCGGTTTGTCTTACCGCCCGCCGGGCGATGCCGCAATCGCGGGGTGCGCGGCCGCGCTCAGGCCCGCACAAGCTTCTCGTAGCCCTCGGAGATCTCGCGCGCCAGCGCGCCCACCTCGAAATTGTAGCTGCCGATCTGCCCCACCGGGGTCACCTCGGCGGCGGTGCCGGTGAGCCAACATTGCTGGAAGCCTTCCAGCTCGCCGGGCTCGATGTGGCGCTCGTGCACCTTGATCTGGCGGTCCTCAAGCATTCCGATCACCGTCTGGCGCGTCAGCCCGTTCAGAAAGCAGTCGGGGAGGGGGGTGTGCACCTCGCCGTCCTTCACGAAGAAGATGTTGGCTCCTGTCGCTTCGGCGACATAGCCGCGATAGTCGAACATCATCGCATCCGAACAGCCTTTCGCCTCGGCGGCATGCTTCGACATGGTGCAGATCATGTAGAGCCCCGCCGCCTTGGCCTGGCTCGGCGCGGTTTCTGGGCTGGGACGCTTCCATTTCGAGATGTCGAGTTTCGCGCCCTTGAGCTTCGCGTCGCCGTAATAGGCGCCCCACTCCCAGGCGGCGATGGCCATGCGTACCGGGTTGCGGCGGCTTGCCACGCCCATGTCCTCGCCCGCCCCGCGCCAGGCAACGGCGCGCACATAGGCGTCGGAGAGACCGTTCGCCGCCATCACCTCGGCCTTGGCCGCCTCGATCTGCTCCACACTGAAGGGGATATCGAAGTCGATCAGGTTGGCCGACCTTTTCAGCCGCTCGGAATGGTCGCGCGAGCGGAAGATGCGCCCGCCATAGGCGCGCTCACCCTCGAACACGGACGAGGCATAATGCAGCGCATGGGTCAGAAGATGCACCTGCGCCGACCGCCAGGGTACCAGAACCCCGTCCATCCAGATGAATCCGTCGCGGTCGTCATAGGCTCCGGCCATGGCTGTTTCCTCATCCCGGCAGGCACAACGCTTGCCGATTGTTGCGCTTAAAAGCAGTCTTCTAGACACAAAATTACGCCAGCGAGCGAATCCGCTAGCAGTTGCATCTTGGAAAGTCAATAAAGCTGACTTAAAATGCGTGGTGTTGTGGCAGAATGTGAAGAGCGGAGCGGAGCGGCATGCAGGAACAGGTCACCCTTACCCCTCCGTCGGGCGGCGAGAGCCTGCTGTTTCTCACCGACGAGCATTTGCGCAAGGGGATCGAGGCGATGTTCTTCGCCTATCGCGGCTTCACCGCAGACCCGGACCGCATCCTCGGGAACCTCGCCTACGGGCGGGCGCATCACCGTGCGATCCATTTCATCAACCGCTGCCCGGGCACAACGGTGAACAACCTGCTCACCATCCTCGGCGTCACCAAGCAGTCGCTCAACCGGGTGCTTCGCGCGCTCGTCGAGGACGGGCTGGTGGAAAGCCGGGTGGGCACCAGAGACAAGCGCGAGCGGCATCTCCACCTCACGGAGGCGGGCAGGAAGCTGGAACACGAGCTGTCCGAAGCGCAGCGCCGCCGCATGCGCGCCGCCTTCCGCGCCGCCGGGCCGGAGGCGGTGGCCGGCTTCCGCATCGTACTCGAGCAGATGATGGACCCAAGCCTTCGGGCGTGCTTTCATGCGCTCAAGGACGGGGGCAAGCCATGACGCCGGAGCCGGTGGAGGCGCATCTTCTGATCGTCGACGACGACGAGCGCATCCGCACGCTGTTGCAGAAATTCCTCATCCGCAATGGCTATCTCGTGTCGGCTGCACGCGATGCGGCACATGCGCGGCGA
>PHEG01000374.1 GCA_002842835.1 Alphaproteobacteria bacterium HGW-Alphaproteobacteria-2
TCTGCGCGCTCTGCTATGGGCGCGATCTGGCGCGCGGCACGCTGGTCAACGTGGGCGAGGCGGTGGGGATCATCGCCGCGCAGTCGATCGGTGAGCCGGGGACACAGCTCACCATGCGCACCTTCCATATCGGCGGCATCGCGCAGGGCAGCCAGCAATCCTCGCTCGAGGCGAGCCAGCCGGGCACCGTCTCGTTCCGCAATCCGACACTACTGCCCAACCGTGCGGGCGAGCAGATCGTGATGGGCCGCAACATGCAGATCGTGATTGCCGACGAGCATGGCGTGGAGCGGGCGGCGCACAAGATGGGCTACGGCTCGAAGGTGCTCGTGAAGGAAGGCCAGGAAGTCAAGCGCGGCACCAAGCTCTTCGAGTGGGATCCCTACACGCTGCCGATCATTGCCGAAAAGTCGGGCGTTCTGCGTTTCGTCGATCTCTCGACCGGCGTCACCGTGCGCGAGGAAACCGACGAGGCCACCGGCATGACGCAGAAGATCGTCACCGACTGGCGCACTGCGCCGCGCGGCAATGCGCTGAAGCCCGAGATCATCGTCATGGACGCGGAAACCGGTGATCCGGTGCGCAACGACCAGGGCAACCCGGTGACCTATCCGATGTCGGTCGATGCGATCCTGTCGTCGGAGGATGGCCAGGACGTGCAGGCGGGCGACGTGATCGCACGGATTCCGCGCGAAGGCGCCAAGACCAAGGACATCACCGGCGGTCTGCCGCGAGTGGCCGAGCTTTTCGAGGCGCGCCGTCCCAAGGATCACGCGATCATCGCCGAGATCGACGGCTACGTGCGTTTCGGCAAGGACTACAAGAACAAGATCCGCCTCACCATCGAGCCAACCGACGACACGCATGAGCCGGTGGAATACATGCTGCCCAAGGGAAAGCACATTCCCGTGCAGGACGGCGATTTTGTTCAGCGCGGCGAATATCTGATGGACGGCAACCCGGCGCCTCACGACATCCTGCGCATTCTCGGGGTCGAGGCGCTGGCCAACTACCTTGTCGACGAGGTGCAGGACGTCTACCGGCTTCAGGGTGTGAAGATCAATGACAAGCACATCGAGGTCATCGTCCGGCAGATGCTCCAGAAGTGGGAGATCACCGAATCCGGCGACACGACGCTTCTGAAGGGCGAGCAGGTCGAGAAGATCGATCTCGAGGAAGAGAACGCCAAGGTCGAAGCGAAGGGCGGGCGGCCAGCGCAGGGCGAGCCGGTGCTGCTCGGCATCACCAAGGCGTCGCTGCAGACGCGCAGCTTCATCTCGGCGGCCTCCTTCCAGGAAACCACGCGGGTGCTGACCGAGGCCTCGGTGATGGGGAAGCGCGACAAGCTGGTTGGGCTCAAGGAGAACGTGATCGTCGGGCGGCTCATCCCGGCCGGCACGGGCGGAGCGGCCAGCAAACTGCGTCGCATCGCCTCCGAGCGCGACCAGAAGATCATCGCCCAGCGTCGCGCCGAGGCCGAGGCCGCCGCGGCGCTGGCCGCGCCGGTTATGGGCACCGAGGAAGACGGCGTCCTTGTCGATACGCCGGAATCGCGCGACGAGTTCTGAGACTGTCGCGCGGGCAATCTGGGGCTCCCGGCGCCGCCGGGGGCCCCTTCATTTTGCGCTGGGCGGGCGGGCGCGGTGATGCTAACGCGGCGAGGCCGGGCAGCCCGGCGCCTCCTCTCGCGGACATGCGATGACCTCCGACAACCTGCGTGCCTCTCTGCTCATGCTCGCCGGGATGGCGGCCTTCACCTTCAACGATGCGCTGATGAAGGCGGTGACCGCCGATCTGCCGCTTTTCGAGGTGATCTTTCTGCGCGGCCTCCTTGCCTGCGGCGCGTTGGCGCTGCTGGCGCGCGCGCAGGGCGCCTGGCCGCTGCGCTTCCCGCGCCGCGACCGGCTCTGGCTGGCGCTGCGCGTGCTGGGCGAGGCCGGCAGCACTGCCTTCTTTCTCGTGGCGCTGGTGCACATGCCGCTCGCCAATGGGCTGGCGGCGCCTGTCGGCGATCGGCATCGGCTTTTGCGGCGTTCTCATGATCGTGCGCCCCGGCACCGAAGGCTTCAACGCCTGGTCGGTGCTGGCGCTCGTTTCGGTGGGCTTCATCGTGTTGCGCGACCTGGCCACGCGGCCGCTCTCGCTCGGGGTCAGCAGCGCGGGGGTGGCGCTCGTCGGGTCGCTCGCGGTGACGCTGATGGGGGCGGCGGGCGCGGCCTTCGAGGACTGGCGGCTACCGGATGCGCACGCGCTGGCGCTGGTGGTCGGCGCGGCAGCTTTCCTCGTCTGCGGCTATATCAGCATCGTGGCGGCCGTGCGACTGGGAGAGATCGGCGCGATCGCGCCCTTCCGCTACTCCGGCCTGCTCTGGGCGCTGCTGCTCGGCTGGCTTCTGTTCGGCGAATTCCCCCGCTGGATCACGCTCGCGGGGGCGGCGGTCGTGGTGGCGACGGGGCTCTTCACCTTCTACCGAGAG
>PHEG01000375.1 GCA_002842835.1 Alphaproteobacteria bacterium HGW-Alphaproteobacteria-2
GTTAATCCCGCGCTAAATCCTGGCGGTGATGCTGCAGGCGGCTCCCGGGCGGGGGACGCTGCGTCGGTGGCAAGGTGGGCAGGAAGGTCATGGTTTCGGGTCGGCTGGAGGGCGCGGGACACGGACAAGGCAGCGCGCGATGAACCGCCATGTGTCGGGCAAGGGCGAGGGCTGGCGGCAGGCGAAGAAGGCGAGGCGCACCGCGCTTCTGGCGCGCGCGCGCAGCCGGTTGCACGCTGGCCGGGCGGCAGCGGGCGAGGCGGAAGGCGGCGGGGGCGCCGCGCTCTGGGCCGCCGTCGGGGCGCTGCGCGACGGCTTCGCCGTCTTCGGGCCGGACAAGCGCTTGCGGCTCGTCAACCGCGCCTATGCAGCGGCCTTCGGCGCACTGCGCCGCCATGTCGTGCAGGGCACTTCGCATGACAGGCTGATCGGGCTTGCCATCGAGGCGGGGATCACCGGACTCACGCGGCCGCTCGACCCGGAGGCGCTGCGCCGCCGCTTCGACGCCCGCAACCCGGAAACGCTGAACCTGCGCCTGCCGGACGGGCGCTTTGCCAAGCTGGTGACCCGGCACACCGCGTGCGGCGACACGGTCTGCCTCGTGGTGGACACCACTGCGCAGATGCGAATGTGGGCTGCGGTGGAGGCGATCCCGGACGGCTTCGTGCTCTACGACCGGGAAGACCGGCTGGTCGTCTGCAACCAGCGATACAAGGAAATCTACCCTTGGGCGGCAGAGGTCATGCTGCCCGGCAATCGCTTCGAGGACATTCTGCGTCATGGCGTGGCGCGTGGCCAGTTCCGTGATGCCAAGGGCCGCGAGGAAGACTGGATCGCCGAACGCATGGCGCGCCACCGGACCGCCGACGAGGTGATCGAGCAACATCTGGGCGACGGGCGCTGGGTGCGCGTGCTGGAGCGAGCGACGCCCGACGGCGGGCGCGTAGGCCTGCGCGTGGACATCACCCACCAGAAGCGCCAGCAGGCCGCGCTGGAGGCGGCCAACGCCCGGCTGCGCGAGGCGCTCGATGCCCGCGATGCCGCGGAACGCCGCTTCGTGGACATCGCCGAGATCAGCTCGGACTGGTTCTGGGAGCAGGATGCCAGTCTGCGCTTCACCTATCTCTCGAAGGAGAACGTGCTGCGCGCTACCGGCGATTCGACCGACACCATCGTGGGCAAGACACGCCACGAGTGGCTGGTGGACCGGCCAAGGGCGCGCGACAGCGCAGATTGGGACTGGCTCGCGGCGAAAACGCAGGCGCGCGAGGCATTTCACGAGTTCGTCTACATGGTGCCCGACAAGAAGGGTGTCGAGGACCGCTGGGTGCGCATCTCGGGCGGCCCTGTCTTCGATGCCGAGGGCCGTTTCGCCGGCTACCGCGGCGTCGGCGCGGACGTGACGGCACTCTACCAGGCAAAGCAGCGTGCAGAGGAGGCGAGCCGCGCCAAATCGGCCTTCCTCGCCAACATGAGCCACGAGATCCGCACACCGATGAACGGCGTCGTCGGCATGGCGGATCTGCTTGCCGATACGCAGCTTACAGAGGAGCAGCGCCTATATGCCGAAACCATCCGCTCCTCCGCCGAGGCGCTTCTGGTTATCATCAACGACCTGCTCGACTATTCGAAGATCGAGGCGGGGAAGATGGAGCTTTACCCCGAACCCTTCGATCTGGAGCGTCTGATCCACGATGTGATCATGCTGATCAAGCCGCGCATCGGCAGCCGCCCGATCGACATCGTGCTCGACTACGACATCTTCCTGCCGACCCGCTTCGTGGGCGACCCGGGGCGGCTCAGGCAGGTGCTCGTCAACCTCATCGGCAATGCGATAAAGTTCACCGAAGCGGGCCATGTGCTGGTGCGCGTCACCGGCATCGGCCGCGGCGAAGACGGCCATGAGGTGCATGTCGCGGTAGAGGATACCGGCGTCGGCATCGCTCGCGACAAGCTCGAACATGTCTTCGGCGAGTTTGACCA
>PHEG01000016.1 GCA_002842835.1 Alphaproteobacteria bacterium HGW-Alphaproteobacteria-2
CCTGCCTCTCATGCCCGCCGCGCCGGGCGCGGGGGAAAACGGCTCAGTGCGGGTCCGGACGATCTGCCGCCTGCCATGTCCGGTGAAGGGGAGTGCCCGGTATCTGGCGCGGTCTCTCCCTCGGGGGAGGCGCGCCCTCCATTGTCGTAAAAGAACCCGCCCATGCCGATGCAGAACATCACGAGCATGGCGACGGAACTCCAGACATGCACCGTGGTGAGTGTGAATAACAACCCCGCCAGGGACACCATGTAGGCGGTGCGCGCGAGAGACTGCTCCTCGCTCAGCCCCTTCGCGCGGACGACCCGCAGGACATGGATCACGATCGCGAGCCCGAGCAGGCCGATCCCTGGAAACCCGTGGCGCATCGCGATCACCAGCCAGAAATTGTCCACCGTCGGTGCGAGCCATTCGGGGCGCACCCAGTCGTTGAGGCCGATGCCGAAGACCGGGTTGTTAAGGACATTTTCGGTGCCGTAGTTCCAGATGTGGATGCGCCACCATCCCGTCATGGGGTTGAGGGTGAAGGTTTCTATGATGATCAGTATCGTTCCCCTGTTCGAGAAGGATTCTATGAAGATGTGCATGCATATTGATATGACTATCAGAAGAACCCACTTTCCGCCCGTTATCCTGTCCCATATTATCAGGATTGACTGAACTGCAATCGAGAGCCATGGGCCGGAAGAAAGTGAAGAAAGGGCCATAAGCGCGCACAACAATAATCTTGGTATCATCATTGCGGTATTTTTTGAATAAAGATAAAAAATTCCTGAGAAGGCCAGGGAGCAGAACAGGCCATAAAGTATGGCGTGTGGAAATACCACCTGAACTCTGGAAAGATCAAATCTAACATAACCTTCAAGTTTTTGTTGAACGGATATGAATCTTCCGAGAAACTCGGAAATTGGCATTCTACCCGTGTTCATTTCGTAAATGGCAAAAGGAAGCATGACCACCAAGGCGACGAGAAAGTATCTGATAAGGCGCCGGTAGTCCGCCACGCTGCGCACCAGGAGGCGCCCGGCCATGTAGCCGCCCAGCAGTTCGAGCATGGCGACCGTGCCGTAGGGAAAGCGCTCCATGCCGTGGTGGTAGACATAGGTGAAGAGCACCCAGATGCCGAAGCCGAACATCAGCCCGTCGGAAAGGGTGAAGCGCCCGGCACGCCCCGACAGCAGGGCGACGGCGAAGGGGATCGCCGTCAGCAGCAGGAACAGGCGGAACGGGTCGAGGCGCAGCCCCGCCACCTCGGGCTGGATCGGGATCAGGACCGAGATCATCAGCAGCGCCAGCAGGACGCCGCGCCCGCCGGTCTCCGTTGCCGCCACCGGCCCGCGGGACGGGGCGAGGAACTGTTCCTGACCGGCTGCCGCCATGCTCTCCGATCCGCCATACTGCCGACAGGCGCCGGCCTTCACACCGCCCTGCCGGGAGTGTTAGGGCATTTCCCGGCGCGCTTCCACAGAAGCGTCATCTTTCTGGCCGATCCATGGATAATGCGGGGGTCGCGGAACCCTTGTCGCCGGGACCGGGCGGGTGCGCGCCGCGAGGAGGACCATGCAGGACGGGCCGAAGATCATGGCGGTCGCCTCCGCCGGGGGGCACTGGGTGCAGCTGATGCGGCTCTCCCCGGCCTGGCACGGGTTGCGGGTCTGCTATGTCAGCACCGACCCCGGGCTCGGCCCGGCGCTGCGGGCCCGGGCCGAGGCCGAGGGCGTGCCCGAACCCGGCTTTGCCGCCGTCACCGAGGCGAGCCGCTGGGAGAAACGCCGCCTGCTTGTGCAACTGCTGCAGATCGCCCTCCTCGTCCGGCGCGAGCGGCCCGATGTCATCGTCACCACCGGTGCCGCGCCGGGCTATTTCGCGCTGCGCGTCGGCAGGCTCTTCGGCGCGCGCACGGTCTGGATCGACAGCATGGCCAATGCCGAGGAACTCTCGCTCTCCGGGCGCAAGGCCGGGCGGCATGCCGATCTCTGGCTCACGCAATGGGAGCATCTCGCCCGGCCGGGGGGGCCGCAGTTCATGGGATCGGTGCTGTGATCTTCCTGACCACCGGCACGCAGATCCCCTTCGACCGCCTGGTGCGGGCCATGGATGCCTGGGTCGCGGCGCGGCCCGCCCCCGCGCCCGAGGTCTTCGGCCAGGTCCTGCTGGGCAAGACCGGCAGCCATGCCCCACGCAACTTCGACTGGGCGGAGCGGCTCGATCCGGAGCGCTACGCGGCGCTCTTCGCGCGCGCCGATGTCGTCGTCGCCCATGCCGGGATGGGCACCATCCTGACCGCGCTGACCGGGGGCAAGCCGCTCGTCGTCATGCCGCGCCGGGCGGCGCTCGGCGAGCACCGCAACGATCACCAGATCGCCACCGCGAACCGTCTGCGCGGTCGGGCGGGCCTGCATGTGGCCGACGACGAGACGGCGCTTCCCGGCTGCCTCGACCGCGCGCTCGCCGAGGCGCGCCGGCCCGACCGGCCGGTGATCCCGCCGGTGGCCGATCCGGGTTTCACCGATGCCTTGCGGGCCTTCCTGACCGGCAGGGGCTAGCGCCGCCCGCGGCGCAGGAGGAGCCCCCATCCCGCCCCGGCGAGGAAGCCGCCCAGATGGGTCTCCCAGGCGAGGCGGCCGTCGAGGGCCCAGTACATCACCAGGTTCAGCAGCCCCAGCAGCGCCAGCGCGCGCAGCACCGGCCAGAGCGTCTCGCCCCCGGCGCGGCGGTCGCGCCAGTCCCAGGCGACGAGCGCGCCGGCAAGCCCGAAGAGCGCGCCCGAAGCCCCGACCATCGGCTGCACCGCCTGCGAGAGCAGGGCAAAACCGGCCGCGCCGCCCAGCACCGAGAGCGCGTAGAGCGCGAGAAAGCCGCGCTGCCCCGCCCGCCCGGCCACCGCCGTGCCGAGCGAGGCGAGCGTGATCATGTTCACCGCCAGATGCGCCGCCCCGGCATGCAGGAAGCCGTAACTGACGAACATCGCCAGCGGCTGCGCGGCGTAGTTCGGCTGCCAGTCGCCCAGCAGGCCGATCCAGAAGCCGCCGTTCTGGTAGGCGAGCGCACGCCAGCGCGGGCTGCCCCAGAGCCCGAGATCGGCGCCCTGCAGCGCCAGTTCCACCGCCGTGCAGAGGAGCAGGACGGCCAGCAGCCCGGCATGGGCCCCCGCCCAGGCACGGGCGGCGCAAACGCGGTCGCGCATCATGGCCGGGCCATGCGCCAGCGGCGCGGAAAACTCAAGCGTGCCGTGCGGGGCGGAGCGCTCATCCCGCCAACAGGCTCAGCGCGGTCGCCACGGGCAGATAGAGCGTGCGCGACCGCTCACTGCGGCACGAAGCGCGGCAGTTTCGGCAGGCTCTCGCGCATGAAGCGCTCGAGGCGGGCGTCGGCAGCGCCCTCGGGCTCGCCGGTCAGCATCGGCGTGATGTAGCGCACCAGCGCGCCGTCGGTGCGGTCCATCGCGATGCTGTCGTAGACCACGCTCAGCTTGGCGTGGAAGTCGTTCGTCAGCCGCTTGCCGCGCTGCTCGAACCAGTAATAGACCAGCTGCTGCGACAGCCCCTGCTGGATCACCGCGCGGTTCACCGGGAAGCTGCCGTAGCCGGTACCGGCCATGTCGAGCGTCTTCGTCTCGAAGCTGTAGATCTCCCAGCCGCCGGCGGGCAGGCAGACCTCGGGCGAATGGATGCCGCTGCCCTCGGTCTGCTTCTCGTAATAGGCCATGAAGAGATTGACCGGCGCGCGCTCGGCCTGCGCGTGATAGGTCGCATCGAGATAATCCGTGGCGCCGAGCACCTGCTCGATATCCGGGTCGAGCATCGAGAAGACGCCCGACCAGTCGCCCACCTGGCGCGGATAGAGCGCGAAGGGGTCGCGCTCGGGGGGCTGCGGCGCGTCGCTCCTGTGCGCCGCCCAGGCGGCAGAGACGGCAAGCGTGACAAGCGCCGCGACGGCGAGCGTGCGCGACGGGCGGATGCCCGCGATGCGGCCCAGGATCGGGCCGAAGCCCCGCGTGTCGAGGTCGATCGCCTCGGAGAGCGGCAGGGGCGCGGGCGTCAGCCGCTGCAGCGCCACCGCCATGAGAAAGAGGATCGCCACGCAGGCGCCGAAGATCACCCAGCCCTCGAAGAAATGCAGGAAACCCTCGGCCTGTCCGATGCCGTAGCTGTTGACCAGCACGCCGATCATGCCGATGCGGAAGGAATTCATCAGCACGGTGAGCGGTGCGGCAGCCAGAAGCAGCACCGCCTTGTGCCAGAAGGGCCCGCGGTAGAGGATGGCGAAGAGATAGGAGAAGCTGAGGATCGGGAAGAGATAGCGCAACCCCGAACAGGCCTCGGCCACCTGCAGCTTGTAGACGCCGAGATCGATCACGTTGCCTTCCAGATAGACCGGCACGCCCATCAGCGCGACGAACCACACGCCGATCTCCGACGAGATGCCCTGCAGGAAGATGGTGAGCTTGATGTAGAGGAAATGCGGCAGCGGCAGCATGAAGACCAGATGCACCACCCCGAGCTGGTGCAGACGCCCGCGCCGCCAGCCGAAGACCGTCAGCACCACGCCGCCGACCCAGAGGATGAAGGCATAGGTGACAATGTCGGGAATGCGGGTGAGATTGCCCGCGATAGCGACCAGGAGCGCGGCGCAGATCACCGCGACCCCCGGCCAGCGGTCGGTGACCACCGGGTCCGGCTCGGGCATGCGGCGCAGCTCGCGCAGGAAGAGATAGAGCGAGATGACCGGGATCAGCGGCCCGTGGCTGTATTCCGCGGTCGACCACGCCTCGGCGAGCGAGACGAAGCCGATCCAGAAGAGGGGCAGCGAGCCCAGGACCAGCAGGGAGAACCAGCCGACGCCCCCGAGGTTGAGCGGCGTGGCGAAGATGCCCGCCCGCCCGGTACTGCCCATCACCGACATGCTTTCCCCTCGCACAGACCGCAACACACCCCGCCGCCCCGTTTCTACAGGCAAACCGCCCGCGGCGCGACAGGAAACCCGGCCAGACGCGGGCAGAGGGCGGCGTGCGACACACTGTTTCCGGCTGCGCCACGGCCCCGGCCGCGGGGCCGGGTCAGGGCCGCAGCGTGACGCGGCGCGAGACGGTGAGGAACACCTCGTTCGAGGTGGCGGTGTCGAGCCCGTCCTCGGCACGCAGGCGGAACTCGTAGCCCGCCGAGAGGTTCCAGTCGCGGGTCACGGCGCGGTTGTAGGCGGCGCGCAGGCTGAGCCGCTCGCGGTCGGTGGTGGCCGGGCCACCCGCCTGTTTCGTCTGGGCGAATTCGGCGTCGAGATCGACATCCGAAAGCTCGTTGATCTCGTAGCGGTAGCCGAGCGAGGCGCGGGTGACCTGCAGCTCGTTGTCGCGCGAGCTGGTCGTCACCTCGCGCTCCAGCGCGAGGTTCAGCTCGCTGCGCTTCATCTCGTGCGTGAAGCGCAGGCTGCCGACCGGGCGCAGCGTGTCGGAGACGTCGCTGGCAAGCCCGGCGCTGGCCTCGATCCCGCCGCTCGGCAGTTCCAGCACCCGGGTGACGAGCCAGGTGGCGGTGCGCCCGTTGCGGCTCTCGCGCAGATCGAAGCTCGTGGCGATCGTGCCGCGGACGAGCTGGCGCGTGAGTGCTGCCGAGCCGATGATGCCGTTCTCGCGCTCCGAGCTGCGCAGCCCGCCGATCGTCTCGTCGGTGTCGATGCGCTGCACCCCGATCTCGGCGTCGAGCGTGTCCACGCGGCTCAGCTCCTGGGTCAGGCCGAAGCTCAGCCGGTATGTGCGCCGGTCGGTCTGCGGGATGTCATCGGCGCTGTAGTCCTCGACGAAGGCGACCACCCTGCCCTGCGAGACCGGCGAGAAGGCGAACCGCAGCGTGCCGGTGGAGGTGAGGGTATCGGTGTCGAAGAGATCCGCATCGGTGGTGCCGCTGAAGCGCCGCCCGCGGTAGCGCCCGTCGAAGCCGAAGCCGAGCGGCATGTCGACCCCGGTGTCGAAGCGCAGCCGGGTGCCGAAATCCGTCCGGTCGCCGCTGTCGCGCGTGAGGTCGGTGTCGTCGATCGGGTCGTCGTCGTCGAGGAAGTCGCCGCGGCGCAGCGGGTCGTCGGCATTGACCGAGACGAACCGGTAGTCGGCGTTGACGTCGAAGCGCGCGCGCACGCCCACGCGGTTGTAGGCCAGCCGCGCGGTGCGGTCGTCGATCCGCCTGCCCGGCGTGTCGAGCGCGCGCACGAGCACGCCGAGATCGAGCTCGAGACTGTCGTTGCGCCGCTGCGTCCGCAACCCGAAGCTCAGCCGGTGGTCGAAGAGCGTGACGTCGTTGGCGTTGTTCGGGCGCAGGCTGAAATTGTCGTTGTGGCTGAGGGTGGAGGCGATGCCGAAACTCAGCGTGGTGCCGCCCGGCGGCGCCACGCCCGGCAGCCCCGCCTGCTGCGCGAGCGAGAGCCCTGCGCCGAGGCAGAGCGCCGCGACGGGGATCGCGGCGCGTTTGAGGGACCGTGCGCTCACATCGCCCCCTTACTCGAAGAGGCGCCGCTCCGGCACGACAAGCACATCGCCGGGCATCAGAACCATCGAGCCGCTCACGCTGTCGGGCCCGCCCATGCTGCGGTAGTTGAAGCCGAACACCGTTTCCTCGCCGGTCTTCGGATCGGTCCGGCGCAGGCGCAGGCGTTTTTCTGCGGCAAAGCGCGAGAGTCCGTTGGCCTCGGCGATGAGCTGCAGCAGCGTGGTGCCGGGCTCCACCTCCTTGCGGCCGGGCGCGTTGACCTCGCCCACGGCATAGACGCTGATCAGGTTTTCCGCAGCGATCTGCGCCTCGCGCTGCGCCAGCGCCGCGAGGGAGACATAGACCGTCGGCTCGACGGCGAAATTGCCCGCCATCCGCGAGGCCAGCGCCTGCCCTGCCGCCGCGACGCTGCGCCCGGCCACGCGCACGGTGCCGGCCAGCGGGAAGCTGATCGTGCCGTCCGGCAGCACGAGAACCGTGCGGTTGAGCGACGGATCCTCGAGAACCTCCACCTGCAGCGCATCGCCGGGGGAGATCTGATAGGTGCCCTGGGCAAGTGCCGGCAGCGCCAGCCCGATCGCCAGGGCAAAACCCGCGAGAAACTTGATCATGATGTGCCTCGACCCTCGTTCTTTTTGCGTGAGCTTACGGCATTTGCGCGCGATTGCGAAACACCGATGCAACGAAAACCGTCACCTGCGGCGGTTTTGCATCGGTTTCCCGGCTTTTTCCGTCAATTCTGCCCCTGCGCGCCCCCTTCGGCACCGGCGGGCGCCGCCGAGAGCCGGGCGATCTCGGCCTCGACCGCGGCGAGATATTCCGGCGGGCGCGCCGGATCGGTCATTTCCGCCACCTTGCGGAACTGCGCCAGCGCCTCGGCATCGCGCCCGAGCGCGGCATAGGTGACGCCCAGGTGATACTGCACGCGCGGATCGCCCGGCAGCCCCGCGGCGGCGGGTTCGAGATGCGCGAGCGCCGCGTCGAGATCGCCGCGGCGGAAGGCGAGCCAGCCGTAGGTGTCCTGGAAGGCGGGGACCGGCACGCCGCGCAGCCGCCGGGCAATGGCGAAGGCGCGTTCCAGCGTTTCGGCGTCCTCGCGATGGCCGGAGAGCAGGCTGGCGAGGTTGTTGGCGACAATCATGTTGGCGCTGTCGCGCTCGTAGAGCGTCTCGTAGATCGCGATCGCGGCGTCGATCTCGCCCGCGCGCTCGTGCTCGCCCGCCATGGCCCAGCTGAGCCGCCCGCTGCCGGGCACCGCCGCGAGCCCCTCGCCCAGCACCGCGCGCGCGGCTTCCGCCGACCCGCGGCTGCGCTCGAGGTTGTAGAGCGCGAGCCAGATCTGTTCGCTCCGCGGGCTGGCCTGCGCCAGCTCGCGCAGGATGGTCCCGGCCTCGTCGAAGTCCTGGCCGACCGCCAGCGTGGAGGCGAGGACGAAGCGCAGCGCCGGGTTGCCCGGGTTCTCTGCGACCATCTGCCGGGCATAGGCGAGCGCGCCCTCCTGATCCCCGCCCGCCAGGCGGGTGCGGATGATCGCGGCGGCCGCGGCGGCACTCCCCTCGCCCCCCCGGGAGAGCCCCTCGAGGAAGGCCATCAGATCCTCCTCGCGGTTCTGCGCCGCGAGGCGGCGCGCCGTCAGGTCGTCGGCGCTGCGCTCGGCCTCGGGAGTGCCGATGCGGCGCAGCGTGTCGGCCACCTGCTCGAGGCGCGGCCAGTCCTGCATGCCGACATAGACCTGCCCCAGGGTAGCGAGGAGCCGCACATCGGAAGGCGCGAGGCGCAGCGCGCCTATCAGCACGTCCTCGGCCGGGCGGTATTGTGCCGCTCCCAGCAGATGCGCGGCATAGCGCAGCGATTCCTCCGGCGCCCGGTTCGAGGCCTCGACCGCCCGGGCGAGCATCTCGGCCATCAGGTCGCGGTTGCCCGCGCGCTCGTGCGCCCGGGCCATCAGCGTCATCACCCCGGCGTCGTTCGGGCTCTGCGCCAGGGCGCCGCGCAGCGCGACGAGCGCCTCGTCGGCACGGTCGCCCTCGATCAGCCAGCCCGCGCGCAGCTTCAGCGCCTCCACATGGGCGGGATCCTGCGCCAGGATCTCCTCGACGAGCGCCCGCGCGCCCACGCGGTTGCCGGTCATCTCCAGCATGCGCGCGAGCGCGAGCTGGATGTTGCGCCGCTCGTCCGTGGGCTCGAGCCCGCGGATGATGCCCTCCATCTCGGCGATGGCCGCGTCGCGCTGGCCGAGATCGAAATCGATTCCGGCCCGCAACGCCTGCAGCCGGGCGGCGGCGGGCGGATCCCCGGCGAGAAGCCGCTCCACCTCGGCGCGCGCGACCTCGCGGCCGCGCACCTCGGTCAGGAAGCGCAGCAGGTCGATCGCGGCGCCTGTATCGTCGGGGCGGGCCTCGCTGCGGGCGCGCAGGACGGCCTCGGCGGCCTCGGTCTCGCCGCGCGCGACATGCCAGCGCACCAGCGTGGCGGGGATCGTCGGATCGTCGGGGAAGCGCTCCGCCATCTCCTCGAGCTGGGCCTGGATCATCCGGTCCTCGCCCATCCGCGCCAGCACGCCGAGCCGCAGCGGATAGAACGCGCGCTCCTGCGGCGCGCGCTCCTGCGCCGCGTCGATCGCGGCCAGAGCGCCGGGCCAGTCCTCCCGGCGCAGCAGGTCGTCGATCACCACCCGCTGCGCGAGCAGGAAATCGGCATCGGCCTCGGCGGAGGCGAGAATCGTCTGCGCCCGCGCCACCGCGGCGGCCTGTGCCGCGGCATCCTGCGCCACGACGGCGTCGCGGTAGGCGATATTGGCCAGAACGGCGCCGACCACCGGGTCGCCTGCCTGCGCGACGGCCTCGGCATGGCTGCGCGCGGCCTGCCAGTCGCCCGCCTGCAGGGCCATCTCGGCCAGCGCGCGGCGTCCTTCCAGATCATCGGGATACTGCTCGACGAGGCGCAGATACTGGCCGAAGGCCTCGCGCAGATCGCCGCGCTCGCGCACCACGCGCGCATAGGTGCGGCGCGCCTCCCGGTGCTGCCCGTCGAGCTTGAAGACGTTGCGGAACTCGACCAGCGCGCGGTCCGCGTCACCGGCCTCCAGCAGTTCCATGCCGGAGCGGAAATGCGCCTCGGCGCGCTCCTCGGCGGTGTCGCAGAAGGCGAGATTGCCCGCCATCAACATCACGAGAAGGCTCTGCTTGATCATGGTTCACCCCGCTCACCTGTCGGACGCGCGGCCGGCTCACAGGCCTGAAAGGATGGAGAAAGGCGCCCGCCGACCCTCAGTATCCCGTCCCGCGCAGCACCACGGTGACGGTGCGCACCAGGATAGACAGATCGCCGCGCAGCGACAACGTCTGCTCGTAACCGGTGTCGTACTCGGCGCGCCCGGCAAAGCAGCCCTCGTTGCGCTCCGAGACCTGCCAGGGGCCCGTGAGGCCGGGGCGCAGCCGGTAATAGGCCGAGCCCGGATAAAGCTCCTGCTGTTC
>PHEG01000376.1 GCA_002842835.1 Alphaproteobacteria bacterium HGW-Alphaproteobacteria-2
AAGAGCTTCGGCCCGGCCAGAAGCGTACGCGCGCGCAGGTAGGAATAGCTTGCCCCCTGCGAGAGATATGTGGCGCCGCCGCGCAGCGTGTCCACCAGTCCCGCCCAGTCCGAGCGGCGGGCCCTCGGCAGCAGGTTTCCGATCAGTCCGCGCATCATGCCTCCCCGGATCGGGCAGCCGCACCGGGGCCACCCTTCATGAACATTTGACAGAAGCGGCCACCTGCGCAATAAGATTTCAAAAGCCACCGGCCTGCGGGGGCCACTGCCGAAGGCAGGGCTGCCGCTGGCAAAGATAAAATACGGGAGGCTGCGTCAAGGGGAGATCCGTCCGGGGGGCCGCATGCCGCGGTCCTCTCTTGTGCAACGGGAGGGAACACCTTGACCGAGAAACTTCCGCCGGAAGTTGCGGAAGCCCATTGGGCCAAAACGCGAAACCTGATGTGGGTTGCGCTGGCCATCTGGGCTTTCTTCAGCTTCATCATCCACTTCTTCGTCTCGGCGCTGAACGGCGTCACATTCCTGGGCTTCCCGCTCGGCTTCTACATGGCCGCGCAGGGATCGCTGATCGTCTTCGTCTTGCTGATCTTCTGGTTTGCTCACAAGCAGAACAAGATCGACGAAGAGTTCGGCGTGGCAGAAGACTGAGGGGGAAATCACCATGGCTTTCCAGATGAAAGGTGATTTCGTCGACAACCTCGGCAAAATCTACGGCGTGTATGTGGGCGGCTTCGCCGCCTTCGTGCTGCTCATGGCCCTGTTCTCGATGGCGGGCGTGCCCGACCGCGTGATCATGTGGTGCTACATCGCGGCGACGATCGGCATCTATGCCTTCATCGGCATCATGTCGCGAACGGCACAGGTCTCGGAATACTACGTCGCCGGGCGCGCGGTGCCCGCGGTCTACAACGGCATGGCCACCGGCGCCGACTGGATGTCGGGCGCCAGCTTCGTCGGCATGGCGGGCACGCTCTTCGTGCTCGGATATGACGGCCTGGCCTTCGTGCTGGGCTGGACGGGCGGCTACGTGCTCGTCGCGGTGCTGCTCGCACCCTATCTGCGCAAGTTCGGCGCCTATACCGTGCCCGACTTCCTCGGCACGCGCTATGGCGGCAACACGGCGCGGCTGGTGGGCATCGTCGTGCTCTTCTCCTGCTCGTTCACCTACATCACGGCGCAGGTCTATGCCTCTGGCATCATCGCCTCGCAGTTCCTCGGCATCCCCTTCCAGTGGGCGGTGTTCGCGGGGCTTGCGGGCATCCTGGTGTGCTCGATGCTCGGCGGCATGAAGGCGGTGACCTGGACCCAGGTGGCCCAGTACATCGTTCTGATCGTGGCCTATCTGCTGCCCGCGATCTGGATGTCCACAGTCCAGTTCGGTATCCCGATCCCGCAGCTCACCTACGGCGGCGCGATCGCACAGATCAACCAGTACGAGCAGCTTCTGGAAGTCGCCCGCACACATGTGGCGCCGTTCCAGACCTACTCGCCGCGTGACTTCTTCTTCCTGATCTTCTGCCTGATGGTGGGCACGGCCTCGCTGCCGCACATCCTGATGCGTTTCTTCACCACCCCCACGGTGCGTGAGGCGCGCAAGTCGGTGGCATGGTCGCTGTTCTTCATCTTCCTGCTCTACTTCACCGCACCGGCCTATGCCGCCTTCTCGAAGATGAACCTGATGAGCATCTTCGCCAACTCGGAAGGCTTCCTGGTCGCATTCGACGCCATCCCGGCGTGGATGCTCCAGTGGGGCTCGATCGAGGGGCACCAACTCGTCACGATCTGCGGTGCCAAGGCTGAATCGGTCGCGGCAGTTACCGCAGCCTGCGAGGGCAAGGGGCTCACCGGCGGATTCCCCTATTCCGAACTCAAGCTCAACAACGACATGATCGTGCTTTCGACCCCGTCGATCGCCGGCATGCCGGTCTGGGTCGTGGGTCTGGTGGGGGCCGGCGGCTTCGCCGCGGCGCTC